>CAZVRY010000041.1:0-34607 GCA_964629545.1 uncultured Verrucomicrobiota bacterium
AGCGCCCGGCGCAGCGTATGCATGGTGAGGCAGGTTGAAGCGTTCTAGCGGGGTCCCTTGTTGGGTGGGGCGGGGGGTTTGAGAGAGGGTTTCTTGGCGGGTGGGGTGGCTGAGGACGGGGGTGGGGGCGGGGGTGGAGGCGGGGGGGTGCTTTCGAGCCGCTGGCGCAGGTCGTCGACTTGCTGGCGGAGGTCGTTGTTCGCGCGTTGGACGTCGAGCAATTCGTTGCGGAGGTTGCGCAGGGCATCCGGGGGGCGGTCGGACTCCAGTTGGTTGAAGGCGTTTTGGGCGACGGAGCGTTCGGGGGACTCGTCATCTCCCTCGAGGTAAGTGGAGAGGACGGCGGCGGCTTTGGGATCGCCGAGGGTGCCGAGGGCGGCGAGGGCGGCGTGGCGAACGGAATCGCGGCGGTGGTCGAGCTGTTGGGTGAGGAACTCCCGGACGGGGGTGCGATCCGGCTCGTGACGGGCGAGGCGGGCGAGGACGCCCAGGGCGTGGGCGTAGCCGTGCGGGGTGAACTCGGCCGCGCGTCGGAGGAGGCAGGATTGGAGCGGTTTGAGGTAGACGGGGTCGTCCTGGCTGCGGATGGCGCCGATGGCGGCGTCGGTGACTTCGTTGCGGAAGGACGGGAGGTCGAGGGCTTGGAGGAGGATGTCCTGCACTGGTGGGCGCGCGTAGGCGCCGAGGCCACGGAGGAGGACCGCCCGGATGTCCGGGTTGGTTTCCTGGGGCCATGCTTCGAGCAAGGCGGTGAGGACGCGCTCGCGGTAGAAGCCGGCAAGGTCGGAGTAGACCTGGCGGCGGACGCGCGCGTCGGCTTGGGCGCGCGAGGCCAGGAGGGCATCGAGGGCGGCATCGGTGCGGAGGGCGCGGAGGGCGCGGGCGGCCTCCAGGCGCACGCCGTAGAATGGGTCCGCGTTGAGGACCGACCGCAACTGGTCGACGGCGGACTGGTCCCGGGAGCGGCCGACCAGTCGCACGGCGAGGAGCCGTCCAATGACATCCTCACGATTCGTCAACTGCAGAGGGAGCGTGCTGGCCGGCGGCGTGAAATTGATTTTGGCCAGGATGGTGAGGTTGGGGTCGATGCGGACGAGGGTGGGAGCGGAGGGAAGCGAGAACCGGAAGTCCTCGGCGACGCGTCGCACCTCGACGGTCCGGTCGTCATTTCCTTGGGGGCCGCGGAACCGGACGGTGAGGGGGAAGCGGAAGAGGAGGACTTTATCGCTGAGCGCTTGGGTTTGACGGACATTGAGGGTGGCGAGCTTCTCGCTTTCATTCCAGTGGTAGGCGATCTCGAGTTCGGGGTGGTGGGCGTGGTAGACCCATTGATCAAAGAACTGGTCCCAGGAGCGGCCAGAGAGTTCCTCGAGGATGCGGTTGAGGTCTTCGGTGACGACGTTCCCGAAGCGATGGCGTTGGAGGAAGGTGGTGATGGCCCGTCGGTAGAGGTCGTCGCCCAACTGGCTGCGGAGCATGTGGAGGACCCAGGAGCCTTTCTGGTAGGCGTGGAACCCGAACTGTTGCATGGGGTCATCGAAGGTGCGGTCGGCAATGGGGCGCGTATCGTCGGGGGTATCGAGGAATCCGCGGGCGTCTTCGAAGAGTCCGTAGAGGAGAGCGTCGCGGCCGTTGAGGTGGCCATTGAAGAGGTGGTCGTAGTAGGTGGCGAAGCCTTCGTTGAGCCAGAGGTGAGTCCAGTCCTTGCAGGTGGTGAGGTCGCCGAACCACTGGTGGGCGAGTTCGTGGGCCATGAGGCTGACGCTGGAGCGGAGGTTCTCGTGGGCGGCGCTGAAGAGGGTGCCGTCGGTGAGGGTGGTGATGCTGGTGTTTTCCATCCCGCCGGCCACGAAATCGTTCACACAGACCTGATCGTACTTGGCCCACGGGTACTTGACGCCGGTCTCCTGTTCAAAAAAGGCGATGGCCTCCTTGGTGTAGCGGAAGGAGAGCTCGGCCTCGGCGAATTGGGAGACGGGGGTATGGAAGGCGAGAGGCAGATCGCCCAGGCGATCCTCGAGGGTGCGAAAGTGGCCGGCGACGAGCGAGATCAGGTAATTGGCGTGGGGTTGTTCCTGGTGCCAGCGGACGGCCACCAGGCCGGCGGCGGGGGAGGGCTGGGAGGAGACGCGGCGCCCGTTGGAGAGGACGGTCATGCCTTCGGGCACATGGCAGGTAATCTCGGAGGTGAACTTCTCGTTGGGGGCGTCGAAGCAGGGGTACCAGTGGCGGGCCTCGATCGCCTGGCCTTGGGTGAAAAGGTGCATGTCCTCCGGCCGATAGCCCAGTTCGGGGGTGCGGAAATAGAGGCCGCGTTTGGGCTCGGCCTGGCTGCGGACGGTGAGGGTGACCTCGCCGTCGGGGGGCAGCGGGGTGGCGAAGGTGACCACGAGGAACTCGTCTTCGCTCTGCCACGCTTGCACGGGCGCGGTGGCGGTGACCTCATCGATGGCGAGCCGGACGGCGTTCAAGCGGAGCACCGTGAGGGGCAAGGCGATGGGACGGAAGGTGAGTGTGGTGACGACGGCGACCCTCCGGCGGGTGAAGTCGGGGGTGACGTCGAGGGCGAGGTGTTGGATGTCGATTTCGCGGCTGGGGGCGTATTGGCGGTGGCCGGGCGAATCGACCGGGGCGAGGAAGCCGGCCCACTTGCGGCAGGCGGCCGTCTCCGCCTCGGAGTGGCCGAGAGCGAGGACGGGGGCGAGGGCGGACAGGAGGACGGCGCCCAAGGCGAGTCGGAGAAAGCGCGGGACATTCATTGTGGGCATGGTAAGAGGGGAGCCGTCGCCGGCCGGCCTTCGGTTGAACCCAGCAAGGGACGGGAGTGTCATGCGGGGGGGGTTCTACCGGAGGGCGCGGCGGAACGGAAGCTTGGACTGTGGGAGCCGGTCCGCCGCGCGTTCGCTCGCTGACGCCTCTGTCCTGGTGGTTGTTTCCCAAGTGACGTTCTGCAGGGAGTCGCTATGGTGGGCGCATGACAACGACCACCGTTCCCGCCTTCGCCGCCGCCAGCGCCACCGCTGCGCTTGCCCCGCTCGCCATTCAACGTCGCGAACCTGGCCCCACCGATGTGGCCATTGAGATCCTGTTCTGCGGGGTGTGCCACTCCGACCTGCACACGGCCCGGGGCGAATGGCCAGGCACGCTCTACCCTTGTGTTCCAGGTCATGAGATTGTCGGCCGGGTCACGGCGGTGGGCGCCCAGGTGACGAAATTCAAGGCGGGCGACTTGGCGGCCGTGGGCTGCATGGTGGATTCCTGCCGGACCTGTCCCAGTTGCCAAGCCGGGTGGGAACAGTATTGCCACGCCTTTCCGGTGCTGACCTACAACGGGCCCGACAAGGTGCTGGGCGGGCACACGCTGGGCGGCTATTCGACGGCCTTGGTGGTGGACGAGGCGTTCGTGCTCCGGGTGCCGGCGGGGATGGACCTGGCGGCGACCGCGCCGCTGCTTTGCGCGGGCATCACGACCTACTCGCCCTTACGCCACTGGAAGGTGGGGCCGAACCAAAAGGTCGGCATCGTCGGGCTCGGAGGGCTTGGGCACATGGGAGTGAAGTTTGCCCGCGCCTTTGGAGCGCACGTGGTGGTGTTCACGACCTCGCCTGGCAAGGCGGCGGACGCCCTCCGCCTGGGCGCTCACGAGGTGGTGCTCTCGAAGGATCCAGACGCGATGAAGCAGCAGGCGGCTTCTTTCGACTTCATCCTGGACACGGTCTCGGCCCAACACGACATCAACGCCTACCTGAACCTGCTCAAATTGGACGGCACGCTGACGTTGGTGGGCGCGCCCGAACGCCCCCTGCCGGTGAGCGCGTTCACGATCATCCTCCCCCGCCGCCACCTGGCCGGGTCGGCCATCGGAGGTATTCGGGAGACGCAGGAGATGCTCGACTTCTGTGCCCAGCACGGAATTGTGTCGGACATCGAGCTGATCCCCATGCAGCGGATCAATGAGGCGTGGGAACGGTTGGTCAAGCAGGACGTGAAGTATCGCTTTGTGATCGACCTCGCGTCCTTAAAGACGCCCTAGCGAGGCGTGACCTCAGACCCGCTCCGGCCCCCATTTTCGTGCAACGCGCCTTCGCCGTCTGGACCCCAATTTCCACGCCTCGCTCCGTAGAATCCTTGCCGGCAGGAGGGACGGGACGAGAACTTGACTCGACTTGATCAAGTTCTGGGCGGCAAGGATTCTAGCGCCACGTGCCGGGGAGGGTCTGGGCCATGGGGAAAGGGCCGCGGGCATGCGGTCCCCAGAAGAGCCGAACCGCCATGAAGGCTGTCCAGCAGTCCTCGCCCCCGAGCGTGGCGTACTCGATCCCGCTCATGAGTTTCAGCCGGTGACCGACGATGTAACGGTTTAAACCCAGGTAGGCGGCCTGATAGAGGTCCCCCGTGGTCATCCCCGCGGGGCTTTCATATCGGCGCTGGGCCGAGAGGCCGTGGGCGTCGTCGCTGACGGATACCTGGTAGCGCGCGACCAACTGGGTGGTGTCGGTAAGGAACCAACCGGGCTGGAGATTGAGCCCCAGGGCGTTGCCGTCCTCGCTGTTCAGGCCCACGGTCACTTCAGTCACCAGGGAGGCGGGCCCTTGGGAAAGGATGAGGGCGGACGAGAGGCCGTAGTCGAAGTGGTTGAGGTTGCTGGCGTTCTCGTTGGCGTCGCTGGCCACGAAGCCGAGGTTGAGAAAGGCGGAGTCGGTGCCGAGGGAACGGCCCAGTTTGCGGGTGGCGAAGGCGAGGAAGGAGCCGCCCGCGTCGAACTCCGTGAAGGCGTCTCCCATGTCGGGACCGGTGACGTTGGAGAACAACCCCCCGTAGTAGATCCACGCTTCGGTCTCTCCGGAGAGCGTCACCGCCGGCGTGTAGTCGAGCCCGAACATCTGGGTCAACTGGGCGCGCTCGACATAATTGAGGTAGCGACTGGACACGTTGCGGTCGTGAGTGAAGCGGTGCTTTTGCTGGCCGACGGTCAGGGTGACCGCGTCGGTGAACTGCCAGCCGGCCCAGAGTTCGGTGAAGCCGCCATAGAACGGGTCCATGTCCGAGCCGCTCACCATTTGGGCATGAAGGGTGAGGTGTTGGAGGAGGCGGGCCTGGCCGCCGATCCTGAACCGCCGGTTCTCCCAGCCGTCGTCGTCTCCCTGACTGCCCTCGGCCCAGTGATACTGGCCGTGGTAGCGTCCGAGGAACCAGAGGTCCTGGAGCACCGCGTGGTCCTCGTTATGGTAAAGCCGACCCAGGTCCTCGGTCCGTTCCTCCAGGGTCGGCTGCGCCTCGCGGGACGTCGCGTCGAGGCGGTCGGGGGAGGCGGATTGGGTGACCGCAGGAAGGAGGCCGGCAAGGGCCGTGGCGAGTGCTGTTCGCCACCGGCCCGGGCCAGCCCGTTGGGAGGGGGAGACGTTGGGACCCAGCCACGAGCCGCCGCGCGTGAGGCTCCCGGTGATGCCGGGTGAACGACCCTGTAACACAACTGTAACATTCGAGACATGGCCCAGGCCCGTCCGAGTCGTTTGGTTCTGCATGCTGGTGAGGCGAGCATCCAGGAGCGACAACCGCGGTTTCAAGGCGAAAGGCGGCACCTGGCGGCGCGGCTGCGCGGCGAGCGGACCTGGAGCGGCCGCGGAGTTCGAGGTCAGATGGAGGTGTTCGCGCGAGGATGTGGGCGGCGGCAGGGCCCACTTTCGGCTTTCGCCAGGGACGGGGATGGGGCAGCGTTGCCTCCGGCATGAACCCCTCCTTCGGCGTGGCGTCGACCTGGTCCGGGACCCTTCTGGCCGTCGTTCTGAGTGTTCAGGCGGCCGAGCCGGCCACGCCCGGCACGAAGCTCTGGGAGTACGTCGCCGGGGCGGGGATTTGGTACAGCTCGCCGGCGCTGGGTTCCGACGGGGTGATCTACGTGGGGTCGACGGATCAGAAGCTGCATGCGATCAACCCGGATGGCACTCCCCGCTGGACCGTGGTGACGCGGGGGTTCGTGCAGTCTTCCCCCGCGCTGGGCGCCGACGGCACGGTTTACTTCGGGTCGCGGGACAACAACTTTTACGCGGTGGACCCGGCGGGGCGGGTGCGCTGGACCGTCGGTTCCACCGCCAACTTCAACTCCTCGCCCGCCGTCGGCCTGGATGGGAGCATCTACGTGGGGGCCGACGACACCGCGCTGCATGTCTTTCGGTCGGACGGCACGCGCCCGTGGCGACACGCCACGGGCGGCTATGCGTTTTCCTCACCGGCGATTGGCGCGGACGGCACGATCTACCACGGCTCGTACGACGGTTCGCTTTACGCGGTCAATCCGGACGGGAGCCGGAAGTGGACCTACCGCGCCCAGCGCACGATCCGCTCTTCCCCGGCCCTGGGCGCGGATGGCACGATCTATTTTGGCTCCGAGGACGGCCTGGTGCATGCGGTGGATCCAACCGGCCGGCGTCGCTGGGTCGTGCGCACGGGTTTGGCGGTCCACTCGTCCCCGGCGGTCGGCGTGGATGGAACCATTTATGTGGGGAGCTTGGATGCGCGGCTCTACGCCATCGGTCCCGACGGGACCGTGCGCTGGAAAGGGGTCACGCACGGCAAGATCGAACTCTCGTCGCCGGCCCTGGCGGCCGATGGCACCATTTACGTTGGCTCCAACGACAAGAGCCTTTACGCCTTCGGGGCGGACGGAACGGTCCGCTGGACGTTCGTCACCGGCGGCGAGGTGTGGTCGTCCCCGGTGGTAGGACCCGATGGCAAGGTCTACGTGGGATCGCGCGACGGGAAGCTCTACGCCATCCAGGGCACCGCACCGCTGGCGTCGTCGTCGTGGCCGATGTTCCGTCATGACCCCCAGCACCGGGGTGATGTGCGGGCGGGATCGGCGTTCCTGCCTCCGGAACCGCCCCACCCACCCACGCAGGTGCGGGCCATGTCCACGACGCCCGGGGTGATTCGGGTCCGCTGGACGAGCGCGCCCGGGGCGAGCAGTTACGAAGTCTGGCGAGGGACCAACGCGCTCCGCGCGGAGGCCACCCGCCTCATCGAGAACCTGGTGGCGGCCACCGAGTTCGAGGATGCGTCCGTGACGGTCGAGACCACGCATTACTACTGGGTGCGAGGCCACAACGCCGCCGGCCCGGGCGCCTTCAGCGAACCGGCCTCCATCCAGGGGCGCGTGGCCGGCCCGGGCACGCCCCTGTGGAGCGCCGCCATCGGCGAGCGGGTCTATTCCAGCCCCGCCCTCGGTCCGGACGGCTCGGTCTTCATTGGCTCCGATCATCAAACGCTGGTGGCCTTCGGCGCCGAACGCACGCCCCGCTGGAGTGTGCCCGTCGGCGGCGCGATCACTGCCACGCCCGCCGTCGGAGCCGATGGAACCGTCTACGTTGGAACCGCGGGCTCCCGCGTCCACGCGATCTCGACCGGGGGCATGGTCCGATGGACGTTCAACGCGGGGGCCGGCATCCACGCCTCCGCCGCCCTCGGCCCCGACGGAACGATCTACGTCGGTTCCCACGATCAGAACCTCTACGCCCTCGGCCCCGACGGCTCGCGCCTGTGGGCCTTCCCCACGAAGGGCTGGATCGATGCCTCCCCCGCGGTGGGCGCGGACGGCACCATCTACTTCGGCGCCAACCACCCCGATCATACCCTCTATGCCGTCCGCCCCGACGGGAGCCCACTCTGGAGGTTCGAGGCCGACGCGGGGTTCTTCGCCTCCCCGGCCCTCGCCCCGGACGGCCGGATCGTCCTGGGCTCCAACGACGGCACCCTCTATGCCGTGGACGCGGCGGGCACCCTGGGATGGAAATTCCCCACCCGCGGCCCCATCACCTCCTCGGCCGCGATCGGCCCGGATGGCTCGATCTACTTCGGATCCAACGACGGCCGGCTCTACGCCCTGGATCCGGCGGGGCAGCTCCGATGGGACTTCGCGACCGGTGGCTTTCTGGCTTGTTCGCCGGCCCTGGCGGCCGATGGCACGGTCGTGATCGGGACGACCAGCGGCCGGCTGCTCGGGCTGGCGCCGGACGGACAGATCCGCTGGGACACTCCCCTCGGCGCCGCGGTCGAGTCCTCGCCTCTCATCGTGCCGGACGGACGGATCTACGTGGCCGCGGCCGATGGACGGCTGCATGTGATCAAGGGGAGCGCGGGGCCGGGGGCCGGGGGATGGCCCATGTTCCGGGGCGGCCCGCGGCGGGCGGGCATTCTCGAGACGCCCGCACCGTTGCCGCCGTGACATCCATCGTCGGCCGGGCAGGCGACGGATTTGGTCGCTCGGTCTTGATCAGAAACAGGGGGGGGGAGTTCAGCCGAATCCACGGTATAGACTCGACCCCATTGTTCACCCTCCAGTCCCCTGGCGGCAGGGTGCAGGTTCGTTGGGGTCCGGCGGTGGCGCCTGGAACCCAACCCGAACCACCCAAAGCCGATGACGAAACTTTGTCGCACATACGACAAAGTTTCGTCGTTGCCGAGATGGTGCCGGGCGGGGAGCGCGGTCCGTGACTACGGAGGGCGGCCTCATGAATTCGGGGCGACCATGAAGGGGACGGGGCAGTCGGACTGTCTAATTCATGCTCCGCCCTGAAGGCGGAGTTCGGAGTTCGGAGTTCGGAGTCCAGAGTTCGCCGTTCGCCGTTCGGGGGTGGCATGGACGTTCGAACGAGTGCGCCTGGGGGTCATGAACCTAGATCGCGAGGTGAGGCGAACATCCTCGGCCCAATCATGTCCGCGAGGGCGAGGGCCTGACGAGGCCCGCGGGGGCCGGGCTCAACGATAGGAGCGGGGAGCCGGGATCTCCGGCGGTTCGACGCCCGGCTCGCAGCCGGGACGTCCGCAACCGGCGCAGCCGGCAGTCGATTTGGTGGTGCTCCGGGCCGAAGACCACCTTTCAAAGTGGAACGGCTTGCGTTCCCGCTTGCGGTGGCCGATTTCGCTCATGGTCATGGCGTCGTAAACGCGGCCATAAACGATCTTGGTGCCATCTGGGGGGAACACCGGGTCCAAGTAATGCCCCGGCCGGGTGGTGACCACGCGCCCTTCACCCCCCCTGCGCGCTGACCACCCGGACGCTGGCTAGTTGGCCTCCGGAGTTCAGGCTATGGTCGGGTTGACGCCATGGATGGCCCAGGGCAGTCCGCTGGTGACCGGCACGGCCCTGCCCGTTGAGCGCGGCAATGCAGGGTCAGCCTTTGCCAAACGGCGGGAAGCATCCCCGGTGGTTTTGGTTCCAGTGTCGCCCGGCTCAGATGCCGGCGGACCGCATGGCCGCCCCGGCTCAGGCCGTGCCGCACAACCGACGGAAGCGACCGATCATGAAATCAGTCTGCCATTGTATTCTTAGGCTCGCGACGTTGGTCCTGCCTCTGAGCATGAGCGCCCAGCCGGTGGTGACCAACTGCACCACGTCCGAATACGCCGTGGTCCCTGACCCGCTGGGGCTGGCCTTCGGTGGGGATGGCGCGCTCTACTGCGGCCGGGACCACAGCGGATCAGGAGGCGGCAATGCGGATGCGGTGAAGATCCACCGGGTGGCGCCCGGCGGCACCGCGGTCACGGAGTTCGGCGTGGCCGCCCTCCCGGACCCGGATGCGCTCACGGTGGACACGACCGGGGCCGTGTCTGGCCTTGCGGGCGCGGTCCTGGTGGGCGGCCAAGTCAGCCCAGGCAACCCCCCGGTGGGCAAGGTCTCCCGGGTCGCCCCGGACGGAACCGTTACGGATCTGTTTGGGCCGAGTGACCTCTACAGCAATCCAAGCGCCTTCACGTTTGATGCTGCGGGGCGGTTGCTATTCTCCGACAGCGCCGTCGGTCGCGTGTACCGGGTAGACGGTGGGGCGCCCGCCTTGTTGTTCAGCTTGTCCGACACTTACGCGCTGGTCTGCGACACGACGGACCGCGTTGTGGTGGGGTTGGGCAACGCGGGCAGGCTGTTGCTCTACACTTCTGACGGCGGCCTGGCCAACGCCAATTGGGCCGCGGTCAGGGCGGGCACGCCGCTTGCGCGCGGCCCGGGCGGGGTATGGACCACGGAGGTCTACGCCATTGAGGCCGGGGGCGCCCTGATTCGGCTCGCGCTCGATGGGACCGTGACCACGGTGGGTAGCGGTTTCGTGGACGTCGAGGGGTTGGCCTTCGGTCCGGACGGCGCGCTTTACGCGAGCGAGTTCAACCGCGATGTGGTCTGGCGGATCGCGCCCCGTTCATGTTTGCCGGCGCCGGCGGGCTTGATGGGCTGGTGGCCGGGCGACGGCGATACGCGAGACATCCAGGGACAGAATCCCGCTCAGGGTCTGGGGGGACTCGGCTACGCGCCGGGGGAAGTGGGGGAGGCGTTTGACCTTGATGGGACCAGCCAACACGCGCAAGTGGCGGCCCCGGTTGGTTTGCCGCTGGGCAACGCGCCGCGCACGCTCAGTCTGTGGCTGCGCCTCACGCGCGGTTTCGCCCAGACGACCGAGTCAGGCATTTTCCAGTACGGTTCCAACGCGGACGGGCAGATGTTCGGCCTCATTACCTCTGCGAACGCTTCCGGGCGACTCTACTTCTTCGGGCACAATGCGGACCTCGCGGGATCAACCGTGCTCCAAGTGGGCTCCTGGTACCACGCCGCCGTGACCCACGATGGAACGACGGTGAAGCTGTATGTGAACGGACAGCCGGAAGGTTCCAGAACCGCTGCGCTCAACACGACGCTGAACGCGGATGGCGTGACCATCGGCTTGCGCCCGCCCAGCACCAGGTGGCAGGGGCAACTCGATGAAATCATGCTGTTCGACCGCGCGTTGACGGGGGAGGAAGTCGCGGCGATCTACGCGGCCGGATCCGGGGGCGTCTGCCGGCCGGTCACGGCGGTGACCGTGGCTTGGACGTTCGCCGGCGGCCAACTGCGGCTAGGGTGGCCGTCCGAGACGGGCGTTCCGTATCAGCTCCAGTCGTCGCCTGACGTCAGCGGGGGCGTTTGGCTGGATGAAGGTTCACCGCTCGTCGGCACTGGCGGGGTATTGACGCTCGACGTCCCCTCCAATCTCGCCGCCCGATTCTTTCGGTTGCGGATCGGCCGTTGAACGCTGTGGGTTGGCCGAGGGCGGCCGCACCGTCGTCAGGCCTACGGTGGCAGCGCCGTTGTTGGCGTGTTGGCGGAGGCTGCTCCGCGGGCGGTGGACGGTGTGCTGGCTCTGCGATGATTCTCTCCTGGTTTCCGGGCAGGGCCGCGTGGTGTCATGTTGCCGCCTCCCGGCGGTTCATTGTGTCTTCTCGGTGGCGGGGGTGTTGGCCGGGTTGTTGGAGCCCCGTGAGTCAGAACCGGTCGCGATCCTCAACGTTCTCCGGGACCAACGGGTGCGGCAGGAGGGTCTCCAAGCGGGGCGTGAAAGGCTGCTGGGCGAGATCACTTCGGTGGTCCACCAGGTTGGAGAACAAACCCGGTCGTGATCAGTCCCTCCCGGGCCCGACCACGGAAGCCAGGAGCCGGTTTGAAGAGTCGGTTCCGTGTTCGCCGTCGTCCTTCGTCCCTCGTCTTCGGTTTGGCTTCTGGCTTCGTGGTTCCTCGGTCACAGATCGCAACATCTGCTCCTTCGTCTCGTCTCGCCAGAAGCCAAGATCGCCTCCAGCAGAACCCGAAGCTACTGTTGCACAGACCCTTAGTCGAAGGCGTGTCCGGCGCAGCAGAGGACGTTGCGGATCTTGTGGCGGACGAGGTCTTTGACCATTTTGCGGGCGGGGCCGAGGTATTTGCGGGGGTCGAACTGCTTGGGATCCTCCATGAGGGCCTTGCGGATGCCGGCGGTCAGGGCGAGGCGGAGGTCGGTATCGATGTTGACTTTGGTGCATCCGGTGCGGCGGGCGACTTCGATATCGGCCTCGGGGACGCCGGCGGTATCGGTGCCGAGTTTGCCTCCGTATTGGTTGATGATTTCGACGAGGTCCTTGGGCACGCTGGAAGCGCCGTGGAGGACGAGGGGGTAGTCGCCGAGTCCGGCGTCCATGAGGGCCTTTTTGATGGCCTTGAGGCGGTCGAGATCGAGGTGTTGTTCGCCCTTGAACTTGTAGGCGCCGTGGCTGTTGCCGATGGCGACGGCGAGGGAGTCGCAGCCGGACTCGCGCACGAAGCGGACGGCTTCCTCGGGGTGGGTGTAATGGCCGCCCGCGGAGTAGCTGCCGCCTTCCTCGCCTTCGTCGAACTGGGCGCCGACGAGGTGGCCGAGTTCGGATTCGACGACGCAGTTATGTTTGTGGGCGTATTCGACGACTCGGCGGGTGATTTCGACGTTCTTTTCGAAGGGTTCGTGGGAGGCGTCAATCATGACGCTGGTGAAGCCCTCATCGATGCATTCCTTGCAGAGTTCGAAGGTGTCGCCGTGGTCGAGGTGGACGGCGATGGGGATGTTGGAGAGGCTGACGGCGGCTTCGATGAGTTTCTTGAGGTAGACGGGGTTGGCGTATTGGCGGGCGCCTTTCGAGATTTGCAGCATGACCGGCGCCTTTTCCTCCTCACACGCCTCGACGATGGACTGGAGGAGTTCCATGTTGTTCACGTTGAACGCGCCAAGGGCGTACTTGCCTTTCAGAGCCTTGGCAAAAAGCTCGCGGGTGTGGGTCAGTGGCATAGGTCGGTATCGGTTGCTGACCCCCATCATGGGGGCCAGGAATGGCGGGCATTCTAAGAGGCGTCAACCAAAAGAAAACAAAAATCCCGGCACCCGGTGGGACGAGGGCCCCTTATTCTGGAGGGTGCCGGGTTCGGCAACCGGCTAAACGCCTTCCCCGAACAGGTTGGCCAGGCGGGCAGCCAGCTTGCGACGGGCGACGGCGTAGGAGAAGTACTTCGCGCCCAGCGCGAAGTTGACCTGGGCCCAATCCCTCCGCAGGGTTTCATTCTGCAACACGGTCCGCACCTGCTCGACCACCTCGCGCGTGACCAACTGGGTCATTTCGACGGTCTTGAAACCGAGCGGGTCGATATCCCGCGCGTAGACGGCATACGTGTTCACCACCACGGGTTTGCCGAAGTAGATGGCTTCGAGAAAGGCGTTTCCGAACCCTTCGTAATGGCTGGGGTAGGTGACCAGGTCCGCGTGCGGGTAGACGTCGAACAGGGTGTAGATCTTCCGCCCCTGGGCATCGAGCCCGCGCGTCTCGCCCACGCGCTCGGCGATGAACCGGACATCAATGCCGGCATCGGCGATGCGGTCGTTCAGCATGGCCATGTAGGCGCTGCCTTCGTCGCCGGCGGGGTGGGAAATGACCAGTTTGGCCCGCGGCTCCTTGAGTCGCCGGACCAACTCGATGGCATGCTCGATGCCCTTGCGCTGCACCACCCGGGTGGGCTGGAGGATGAACCAGTCGTCGTCGGCCAGCCCGATCTCCCGCCGCAGGTCGCGGTTGTAGTCATCGAGGGCGGGCGGGGGTGTTTCGAAATCGAGGACGTTGGGGATGACTTGGGAGGGGATGCCCAGGCGCCGGGCCAGTTCCTTTTGCTGCATGGAATTGATGACCACATGTTCCATCGCGTAGAGCAGGGGGGGGAAGGCGGCTTGGAGGTAATCGTTGACCCCGTTGAGGGTGAAGCGCTCGCGTTCCCAGGCGAAGTCGTGGTGGTGGGCGATGACCGGCCGGGCGGTTTCGGCGATGACCTCGGTCATGGCGAGCCCGAGCGGCACGTGCATGGGGATGGCCAGGATGTTCTCGGGCACGAGGACCTCGAGTTGGAACTTCTCGATGAAGCGATAGAGCTCGTCCTTGAGTTGGTCCTTGAGCTGGTGGATCCGATCGGTCACGGCCCGGGACCGGTAGGCCACGCCGAACAGTTTGGCCTGCACCTCGGCGACCTCCGGATGGTTGAAGAAGGCGAGCGGCGCGTGATGGCTCACCGCGGCCGGCGCGTCGAGCAAGCCCGCCATCCAATAGCACGAGTGGCCCATGCCTTCGAGGATGTGCGCCCATTTGCGCGCCTCCAGGGTGACGCCGTCCGTGCCCTGAAAGCGGGTGGAGACGAACCCGATGCGGCGGGGCGATCCGGTGGTGAGAATGCAGGTGCTCATAAAGTGGGCCAGAGAAGGGGATAGAGATAGGCCGGGCGCAGCTTGAGGCGGAGGAAGGCCCTCTGCGCCTTTTGACCGGCGTCCCGGCAGGGCCGCGGCGGCGGCGGGAACGGCGCGTAATAGAAGAAGCCCTCGGCGTAACGCCGCCCGCCCAGCTTTTGCAACACGCCCCGCGGCCACGGACTCGGGGTCAACGCCCCCGCCGCCGCCTGCCGCCGCCACCGCTCCAAGGGGGGATTGAGCGGCCGGCAGAGCGCCCAGGAACGGTCAAGCGGCTGCCCCAACACCTCGAGTTGGGCCTCGAGCGTGAGCCGCGCGAACGACACCGGCCGGGGTGAAGCGCCCGCCTCCAGCAGCATGGGCTTCCCCACCAGCCTGCCCACCGCGCTCGGCATCTGTTCCTTCCACGCCCGAAAGCGAACGGCCTGCCGCTCACGCTCGGCCGCCCAGTCGAAGAGCGTGGGCTCCACCCACAACTCCCGGTAATCCTGCGGAAACTCGAACCCGAACGCGGCCAAATCCGGGGCGATGTTGGGCAGGCTCCGCGCAATGAGCGGACGCCGGGCGGCGGCGGCCTCCACATACGGCAAGCCGAACCCCTCCTGCAACGACGTCAACAACACCGCCTCGCTCGCCGCCAGCAACTCCGGCACCGACGGCTTGCCCGGTTCCTCGCCCCGCAGCATCCCCAGGCGCAACCGCCAACCCTGCGCCCGCGCCGCCTCCTCGAGGGCCGCCGCATACGGTTCCTCCTCCGCCGAACTCGCTCCCCCCGTCGTCACCAGCCAGGCCTCCGGCCGCAACCAGCGCGTCAGCAGGAGCGCCTCGGCGATGTTCTTTCTCCGCAAGAGCCGGCAGGGCAGCAGCCACACCGGGGCCTCCTCGCCCAGCACCGCGCTCAGCCAACCCCGCGCCGCTCGCACCTCCGCCGCCCGCGGCCGCGCCGGCGCTTCCACCGGGTTGGGCAACCAACCGCCCGACTCCCCAAAGTGCCGGTCCAACACCGCTGCGTCCTCCGAATTGATCGCCACGTGCGCAATCGCAGAACCCGTCCGCAGGACCGCCTCGGCCACCGACCGGAGCGTGCGGCATCCCGGAACCTGGGCGGCGCGCAGATGATGCCAGCGATTCTCGAACCACCAGTCGTGATGATGCATCACCACCGAACCCAGCCCCACCTCGGCCCAGGTCGTGAGGGAACGGGTCAGGTAGAAATTGCGCCCCAGACCCAGATTGTGCGCCCACCACACCTGACGCCGGGTCCCCCCGGCGGCGCGCAACTCGAGCAGCTTCCTCACGATACGCCGCTCGATCTCCGGCCCCGGCACCCGAAGTTCCGACAAGTAGCCGAAGCACGGCTCGACCACCACCTCGACCCGGCAGGGCGCCAGGCGCTGACGAAACGCCCGCAGCCAGGCCGCGTCCGGGCTCTCCCCGCCAACCAAAATGACTTTGCTCACCCGTTCGGGCGCCCCCGCCACCAAGTGAGGGGTGCCCAACTCGATCACCCGCCGCACCCCGCCGGGCCGGAAGTGATGATGGATCACGATCAACCGCATCGCGCGCCCAAAGTGCCATCCCGTCGAGCGTTCAGCGACGATTTTGTTTTCCCAGTCACCGTCAGTGGAGCGAGGCGACCGGCGAGCCGGGAGGTCGTACGCCCTGGGCGAGGATAGGGTGACAGGTTCATAGCCCGCCGCAGGGTCAAGCCCCCCGGGAACGTGGAGTTGCCGAAGGGCCGCGGCGATGGCAGGTTCGGCGGCGCTGGGCGTGGGCTGCACGCCGCGCCCGGGAACCCATCCCGCCCGCGGCCCGTGGCCCGGACGGCCTGATGCGACTGCTTTTCATTCAACTCGGCCAGGTCGGCGATGTCCTGCTGCTGACGCCCACGCTGGCGGCCGCGCGGCAGGCGCATCCCTCCGCTGCCCTTTGGGTCTTGGCTTCGGAACACGCCGCCGGGTTGCTCGCCGGCTGCCGAGCGGTCGATCGAGTCGTGGCCGTGGGCCGGTCCGCCACCGGCCCCGGGATCGGGTGGGGTTGGTTGCGCGAAGCGCGGAAGGTGGCCGAGTTGCGGCGACAGCGGTTCGAATATGCCTTCGAACTGAGCGGGAACGCGCCGGGACGGTGGTGGTGCCTGCTGAGCGGCGCCCGCCGACGCTGCGCCAATGCCTGGGATCGACAGGGTGAGCTTCCCCCCCGATGGAGGCACGTCTTCAACCGGGTTTCGAACTCGGATTGGGGGCACTACCACCGGGTGGAACAGCTTTATTTCACGGTCAATGAGTGCCTCGCGCTCGGGGGCCGCCCCCGCGCCCTCGAGTTCGCCCCGGAACGGCATGCCGTCTGGCCCGGAGCCGCGGCCCTGGGCACCTTCGCCGTGCTTCATCCCTCCTCCCCACTGCCCTCGCACCGCTGGTCCGCCAAGGGTTGGCAGGCGGTCGGACACTACCTGCTCACCCTCCTGGACAACGTGGTCATCGCCGGCGGACCCGAGGACGACGACCTCCGCGAGGCCAAGGCCCTGGCGGCGGCCCTGGGACCCCGCGCCGTCTCCGTGGCGGGAGCCATTTCCTGGGCGCAAATGGCAGGACTGTTGGGCCGAGCCCACCTGGTCGTGGGCGTCGAATCCGGCACCCTCCACCTGGCCGCAGCCTGTCGCTGCCCCTGCGTCGCCGTCTTCGGCGCCAGTGTCGAAACCGTGTCGCATCCCTGGATGGTCCCCCACCGGGTGGTCGTGTCCCGCCGGGCGCACGTGCCGCCAGGGCACCCCGCCTACCCAGCCTCGGTCGCCGGGCGGGAGGCTTCCGACATCGCCGCGGACGACGTCATTGAGGCCTGTCGCGAGATGCTGGCTGGCGGACGCGAGCTCCCGGGGTAAAGGAGGGTAGGGACGCAAATCGCTGTAACTTCTCAAGGCCGGCCAGCGACGTTATCAGTGGTAACCGACATCTCCTTATGAAACGACTTCTCTTTGGACTGGGTTTGGCTGCCGCGCTCGGGGCGAACGCGGGTCCCGTGAAGGGCGACCTGGTGGCCGCCGACGCCCGCTGGCTGTTCCACCTTGATCTCGACGCCCTCCGCGCCTCGAAGATCGGCGCCTACCTCTTCAAGGAGGTGATCGACAAGCGGCTCGCCGACGCCCCCAAGCTGGTCCAGGGGACGGACCTGGCGGCGCTCGCCCGCAAGATCACCGCCGTCACCGCCTACGGGGGCGACTACACCAAAGGCGCCCAAACGGGCGTCCTCCTGGTTGATACCGACGCTGACACGGTCAAGGCCCTCGAGGACTTGGTCCTGGGCGAGATGGAACGGCGTCCGGACAGTCCTATCAAACGGTTGCAGAGCCAACCCTTCCCGATCTACCAGTTGAAATCCGACTCGGTGGCTGGGCTGCCCCGCCGTGGTCTGATTGTCCTGGCCAAGAACCGCGCCCAGGTCGAACGAGCTGGCGAAGTGGCCAACGGGGCCAAGGCCAACCTGAAGTCCGCCCCGAAGTTCCAGGGTCTCCCAGAACCGCCCCGCGGGACCGTCCTTTCTGCCATGGCCGAGTCCTTCCAGGACGTCGCCGGCATCCCGCCGCAGGCCCGCGTCTTTCAGATGGCCGACGGGGCGCGCCTGGCGCTCGGGGAGGTGGGGGACAAGCTGTGCCTGAACGTGAGCATGAAAGCCCGCACCGAGGAGGCCAGCCAGCAGATGCGCCAGGTTGTGGAAGGCCTGGTCGCCCTCGTCTCCCTCAGCGATTCCACCAATCAGGAGGTCCTCGGCTTGGTCCGAGGCTTGCGCGTCACCAACGCCGGCCACCTCTTCTCCATGCAACTCGATTACCCCGTGACCGACGCCCTCCGCAAAATCGCCGAGCGCCAGGGCCTCCCTACACCGTGACCGTGGCCCCACCTGTCCCCGCCCGCCTGTGGTCCCACGGGCCGCCGTCCCTGGACGACGGCCCGCCGCCGTTGCGGACACCCTGGCCCGGTTCGGCGGATCCCACCACCGCTCCGCCCCAAGCCCACGACCCCAGCCCGTCCGCCTACGACCCCACCCCCAGGAACGAGCCCGGTGACGCGGCCCCTGCAGCCAACGGCCCGGGCGCAGCGCGCGCAGAGATCGAAGCCGCCGTCCGCGCGGCCCAGGAAGGCTCGCTCGAAGCCTTCGAACGGCTGGTCCAGTGGCTCGAACCCCGCCTCCTCCATTACCTCCGCCAGTTCGCCCGCAACCCCCACGATGCCGAAGACCTCACCCAGGAGACCTTCCTCAAGGCTTACCGCGGATTGGCCAGCTTCGATCCCCAACGCTCCTTCCCGGCCTGGATCTTCACGATCGCCCGCCGGACCGCCATCAGCTACTTCCGCGGCCAGCGCCTTGTGCCCGTTGATGCCGCCGACGCCCTCCCCCCGGGCGCAGACCACGAAACCCCCGCGGCGCTCCTCGCCGCCAAGGACGACGGCCAGTCCCTTTGGGCCCTGGCGGACCGCCTCAAACCCCGGCAACGCGAGGCCCTCTGGCTCCACTACGGCGAGGATCTCTCGGTCGAAGAATGCGCCCGCGTGATGGGCCTCACCCAGATCCATGTGAAAGTCCTCCTGCACCGCGGACGGCTCGCGCTGGCCCAGCGCCTCCGCGCCGCCCGCCCTCAGGCAACCTGGCTCCATCCATGAACACTCTCGCTCGCTGGTGGCGCCGCCGGCGCCCATGCTCGCCCCAGGAACCCGGCCTTCCCTCGCCCCCGGACGCCCCACCCCCTCGCCGCGCCAGCCCCTCCGCCCACCCGGCTGCCCTCGAGGAACACGCCCTGGCCGCCCGCTTGCGCCACGCCGCCGCCACCCTCCGCCCCGCCCCCTCCCCCGCGCGGAACGTCCGCATCATGGCGGCTGTCCGACGCGAGGCGGCCTTGGCCCAACCCCCTGCACCTCAGAGGATCTCGTGGGGTTTCCGCGTGGCGGCCGTGGGCGCGGCCGGGTTTTCGGCGGTCCTCGCCCTGGTTCTCCTGCCGCCCTTCTTCCGGCCGGCCCCGGAACCGCCCCGCCCCCTGTTTGCCGATCTGGTGCCGAGGCCCGAGGAACTGGCCCGGTGGGGAACCCTGCTCGATCAGCCCTTGCGCGAGGAAGGCCGCCTTGTCCTGCAAGACGCCCGCAACGCCGTGAACGGCCTGGCCACCGTGCTGTTGCCGCAAGGCAGCCTCCTCGCCAGCCACCCCGCCGACCCCCGGTAGCCTGGTGTTTATTTGGATGCCTCTGGAGGCTTTGGGTTTGAGCGCGGAAGAGCAGGCGCTGCTCGACGAACGCTGGGAGGGTGTTCTGCAGGATCCTGCGTCAGGCCTGGATCTGGTGCCTTTCAGGAGCGAGGTCAGGGCTCTGCGCGGATGACCGAGGTTCGCATCCTTCGAGCCGTGGCCGCGGACGTGGCGGAGGCGGCCAACTGGCATGCCAGGAACGGATATGTTGGTTTGGGGGAACGATTCGAGAGCACCTTCTACGCGTCGGTCGAACGTCTCCGGCAGACCGGGCAGGCGCACCGCGTGGTCCACGGCGAGTTCCGTCGCATCTTGCTGCGACCTTTTCCTTACGCGCTTTACGATCGGATCCGGGGAGCCATGGAGGTCGTTGTCCTGATTATTCATCAGTGCAGAAGTAAGCATACACCCCTCACCCCATCCCTCTCCCCAACCCTTGAAAGCGAAGCGATGGAACGGGGTTGGGGAGAGGGAGAAAGGGAGAGGGGAGCCATCCTGTGTCTGCCTACTTATGCACTCATCAATATCCACGCGGCGCGCGCGCCAGAACGAGCCCGGAGCCTGCTGCGCGGGCGATCGTAACGGACCGACACTGTCGCGATTCGTTACCAGGACGCCCAGCCTACGGGCGAGTGGCGGATCGTGCACATCCACTTCGAGGGGCGAGGCCGTCACTGGATTGCGTGGGGACGGAATCGGGAGTGGTTCCGGAGGGTCGCCTAACCAGGGCTGGCGCAAGTCACTCCCCCGAGCTCAGTAACCACCTCCGCCGAGCGCCGGGGCTGGGGCCGCGGGGGCGCCGCCCGCCTGCTCGGCGGCCGCGCGGCGGCGGTATTCGTCGAGCATGGCGGCGGTGGCGGTGGCCCCGCAACGCGTCGCGCCCAGGTCGCGGACTTTGATCAGGCCATCGAGGTCGCGCACCCCGCCGGCGGCTTTCACCTGGACCCTGGGCGACACGCTCGCCCGCATCAGCGCCAGGTCGTGCTCGGTGGCCCCCCGGTAGTTGTAGCTGCCGTCGGCCTGCTTCACGAAGCCATAGCCGCTCGAGGTCTTCACCCAATCGGCGCCCGCGCGCTCGCAGAGCTGGCAGAGCTTCCGCTTGAGGTCGTCGCTGCTCAGCCCCGCGCCCCCTTGGGCGAGGTAGTCGTTCTCGAAGATCACCTTCACCTTCGCGCCGCGCCGATGGGCCTCCTCGCACACGGCCCGGACGTCGCGTTCGACGTAGTCCCAATCGCCGCTCAGGGCCTTGCCGAGGTTGAGGACCATGTCGATCTCGACCGCACCGTCGCGGCAGGCCAGCTCGGTTTCGTAGCGTTTGGACTCGGTGCAGGCGTTGCCGTGGGGGAAGCCGATGACGGCGCCGACGCCGACGCCGGTGCCCCGGAGGAGTTCGGCGGCGCGCGTGACCGCGTAGGGCTTGATGCACACGGAGGCGACTCCATACTTCGCGGCCAGCCGGCAGCCGTCCTCCAGGTCCCGATCCGTCAGGGTGGGATGCAGGAGGGAGTGATCGATCATCTTCGCCAGTTCTTCGTAGGTGTATTTCATAAAGCGTCAGGGTCGGGATCCGGGTGGACACGGCGGAGTGGGGCGTGGGTTCGCGCGTCCGGGGGGGCAGAGGAGCTCAGTCTTCGCCGGCGAGTTCGCGCGCCAATTCACGTACCAGTGGTTTGGCGCGCTCGAACGCATCGCGCAATGCAACGAGATCCGGGATGACGGCTTCGGCGAGCGCGTTTTCGATCTGCTCAACCGTGACGCGGTCGTGGCGAATGAGAAACGCGATGTCCGCCGAGTCTTGCGGATCGTCGCCCCGCATCATTTTGGTGAGGACCAAGTCGAGCGTGGCTGGCCGAAAGAGGCGCAACCAGCGCGTCGGCGGACGCGTGATGGGAACGAGGTGTTGCTCCCAATCACGACGGAGGAAGATTTGATCGGCTCGAAACAGGTGCGTGATGTAGAGGCCGTCCTTGTCCAGTTCCCGATTCGCCGCCTCCTGGGCGCTCCAAAAATTGCTGTCGGCCAGTAAGCTCTCAACTCGAGAAATCGGAATGATTCCGTCCACGTCGAGAGAATGCGTGACGGGGTCGGGAGGGCTTTCAAAACCGAGCGCGATGGCGGCGCGGCCACAGATGACCAACGGAACCTCATGGTCGAGACCCTGATCCAGCGTGCCCAGGATGCGCTCGGCGTTAAGCATGGCCCATTCGTCGCGGTTGCGGGCGCTGCCATTCCACGACCAGTCCTGCGCCGCGCCGCGTGAGCCCCGTCATCGCCACGAAGCGCGTCGGGTGGGGGAACACACCGGAAGGCGGGACGGGTGTTCTGGGGAGTGCTTGGAGCAATTCCTCCCAGAAGGGGTTCTCCGGCTCGAAGCGCCGGCCCGCTTCCGCGACGTGCCGCGCGGGAGCAACGCATCGTTCCATCACGGCCATTCGCGCCAGCCGCCGTGGTTGGTTTCCCTCCGCACCGAGCATGGCTGCTCCACAGCGAATGCTGTGCGGGTCGTAGGGCAGCGCCGGCGAAAGCAAAGCCATGGCAAGTTCCTCATTGGAGAAGTCGCTTTCCGAAGCCAGGGGTTCGTCTGGCTCGGAGCCGTTGGAGTAATGGCGGCAGCCGCGCTGAGCGGCGAGAACGTGAAGCTCGCGCGGCCCCAACCCCAGCCGCCGCGCCTTGTGCAGCAGGGGCGAAAGATGTGTGGTCGTCCCGAGTTTCGTGGCCAGGGTCGGCGTTTCCATCGCGCGCGAGGATGGCGCAAGACGCCGGCCGTGTAAACGGGTTCTCGCCTGCGAACCTGTCACCCTGTCAGCCACTTTTCAGCCAGCCTCGCGGGTCGTGGACAATCCCCAATGCACGTGCATCCGGGATTGTCCACGGACTTTGCTCGGGGCGCGTATCATCGATCAACACCTATCGAGGTTCAGGATGGAGGAGGAGGCTTATCCGACCTTGGTCCAGGCGCGGGCCTGGTGGCTGCGGAGGATCGCCTCGCACACGGCCACTTCCTGGTGGCCATCCCGCACCGAGGCAAAATGCGCCGGGACGTCCCGCTGTCCGGCGATCGTGCGGTAGATGTTGCGGAAGTTCATCTTGAAGGTGTCGGGAAAGCCCTCCACGTGGCCGGGCGGATAGTCCAGGAGACCCGCCGCCCCGTCCCCAAACGCCGGCGTGCCCCGCACCGCCACCTCGTTGGCCCCGTCCCGATGGCCCAGGTGGAGCGTCTCCGGTTCTTCCGAGCACCACCAGGCGGACTGTTTCGAGCCATAGATCTCGAAGCGGAGGCAGTTCTTGCGGCCAGCGGCGACCTGGGAGACGGCGAGGTTGCCGCGCGCGCCGCTGGCAAACTGCAAGAGCACGTGGGCAAAGTCGTCCGTCCGCACCGGGTAACTCGCGTATTGCATCTCCGGGTCCGCCTTCGCGAACGTGCGCACTTCGCCGAGGGGCCGCTTGCGGGTCTTGTGCCAGGTGGCGAGGTCAGCCAGGACGGACCGGATGGGGGAGCCGAGGATGAAGGACACGGTGTCCATCCAGTGGGTGCCGATGTCGGCCACGGCGCGCAGCTTGCCGCCCTCCTGCGGGAGCAGGCGCCAGTTGTAATCGGTCTCCCTGAACAGCCAGTCCTGCAGATAGGAGCCGTGGACGTGGATGATGTCGCCGAGGTCGCCGCGTTCGACCCGGCGCCGGAGGGCGAGGACGGCGGGGTAGAAGCGGACGTTGTAATTCACGGCGAACACGCGCCGCGCGGCCCGGACCGCTTGGACGATGCGGGCGGTTTCCTGGGTGGTCATGGCCAGCGGCTTCTCGCAGACCACGTGCTTCCCGGCCCGCAGGGCGGCCAGCGCCATCGCGCAGTGAAACCGGTTGGGCGAGGCGATATGGACCACGTCGACGTCGGGGCAGGCCAGCAGTTCGCGGTAGTCGGCGAACGCGCGGGGGATGGCCAGCCGGGCGGCCGCCTGCGCGCCGAGGTCGCCCACGTCGCAGATTGCGGTCACGGGGATGCCCAGTCGTCGAAGCGCCTCGACATGGACCGGGCCGATGAACCCGGTGCCGATGACCCCGGCTCGCAGCGAGTGGATGTTCTTGTTCGACGGGCTCTTGGAGTCGATGACCCTCGTGCGTGTGCTCATGGCGCCAACCGTGGCCGCCTGCCGAGCCAAGTCAAGCCCGGCCAGCAATGCTCATTTTGAAAGAAGCCGTCTCCCTCTCCCCTTCCCTCCCCCCAACCGTTGCCAGCGAAGCGATGGCTCAGGTTGGGGGGAGGGAGAACGGCAGAGGGGGAATCGCTTCGGTTCAGGGGTTCAATGCGCGATTCTGGTCCCCAGCAGGTTCTCCTTGCCACCCGGCGGCGCGGACGCCAAGTTGCGGCGAACAACACCCATGTCCATGCGTCGCACCCTCCTTGCCCTCGGCCTCGCCCTGTTCGGCGCGGCGCTGTCCGCCGCCGAGCGCCCCAACATCATCGTGATCATGGCCGACGACCTTGGGTACGGGGACGTGTCGTGCTACGGCGCGGGCGCGGTGCGGACTCCGGCCATCGACCGGCTCGCGCGCGAGGGCGTGCGCTTCACCAGCGGCTACTGCAGCGCGTCCACCTGCACGCCGACGCGGTTCTCGCTGCTCACCGGCACCTATGCGTTCCGGCAAAAGGGCACGGGCATCGCCCCGCCCAACGGGCCGAGCGTGATCAAGCCCGGCACCGAAACGCTGCCCGGCCTGCTCCAGCGCGCCGGCTACGTCACCGCCGTCATCGGCAAGTGGCATCTTGGCCTCGGCGACCCCGCGCCCGATTGGAACGGGGAACTCACGCCCGGCCCGCTCGACCTCGGCTTCACCCATGCATTCCTCCTCCCCACCACGAACGACCGCGTGCCCCAGGTCTTCGTCGAGGGCCGCCGGGTGAAGGATCTCGATCCGGCGGACCCGCTCTGGGTGGGGGACCGCAAGCCCGCGGAGGATCATCCCACGGGTCTCACCCACCGCTCCACTCTGAAGATGGATTGGTCGCACGGGCACAATCAGACGATCCACAATGGCATCAGCCGCATTGGATTCTACACCGGCGGGGTCCGGGCGCGTTTTCGCGACGAGGACCTCGCCGACGCTTGGGTGCGCGAGTCGAACCGGTGGATCGAGTCGAACCGGGACCGTCCGTTCTTCCTCTTCTTCGCCTCGCACGACATCCACGTTCCGCGGATTGCCCACGAGCGGTTCCAGGGGAAGACCCCGCTCGGCCCGCGCGGGGATTGCATCGTGCAACTCGACTGGTGCGTGGGGGAATTGCTGAACACCCTCGACCGGCTCGGCCTGGCCGAGAAGACGCTGGTCGTGTTCTGTTCCGACAACGGCCCGGTGCTCGACGATGGCTACAAGGACGGCGCGGTGGAAAAGCTGGGCGACCACCATCCGGCCGGCCCGTTCCGCGGGGGCAAATACAGCGTGTGGGAAGGCGGCACCCGCATCCCCTTCATCACGCGCTGGACGGGCCGCATCACGCCCGCGGTTTCGGATGAAATCGTCAGCACGGTGGACCTCGCCGCCAGCCTGGCCACCTTGACGGGCCAGTCGCTCGCCGCCCAGGGATGCCTCGACAGCTTCGATGTGCTCGACGCCCTCCTCGGACGCCCCCGCGCCAAAGGCCGCGACCACCTTCTTCAGCAGGACAACGGCAGCGGGAATTTCGGGCTTCGGGCGGGCGAGTGGAAGCTGGTGCGGCTGGAGCGGCGCGGCGCGTCGCAGGCGGTGGTGAGCCGGGGCGACCGCCCACTGCCCTCCACCCGGGACACGCTGTACCGGCTCACGGACGACCCCGGCGAGCGGGTTGATCTCGCCGCCGCGCATCCTGACGTCCTCGAGCGCCTTACCACCCTGCTCGGCCGACTGATCGCTGACGGTCGCAGCCGGCCCGCCGGATCCCCGGCTGGTTCGCCTTAGGGTCTGTGATCGCCTCCGGCAAAATCGGAAGTTATGTTTGCACAGACCCTTAACGCGCGTCCTGGGCACCCTCCATCACGCGACCACCTCATCCCCGCCTTACTCCCGTGCCTGCCAGGACTCCCATAAACGGCCCGCCATGGAGGACGTGGTTTTTCCTGGGGGCGACCCTCTGCGGGGTGGCGGTGGCGGCTCCGCGCCCGAACATCCTGGTGGCGGTGGCCGACGATTGGGGGGTGCATGCGGGGGCCTATGGCACGCCTTGGGTGAAGACGCCGGCCTTCGACCGGGTGGCGCGGGAGGGTTTGCTGTTTCATAACGCCTACACGCCGACGGCCAAGTGCGCGCCCTCGCGCGCCAGCCTGTTGACCGGCCGGCATCCGTGGCAGAACGAGGAGGCGGCCAATCACTTGGCCTTCTTCCCCGCTCACCTCAAGACCTGGCCCGAAGTGCTGATGGAGCGAGGCTGGCACATGGGCATGACGGGCAAAGGCTGGGGACCCGGCGTAGCTCTGGACGCCCAGGGCAAGCCGCGCCGGCTCACCGGCCAACCCTTCAACGCCCGGCAATCGCCGCCGCCCGCCCAGGGCATGTCCCGTCTCGATTACGCCGCCAACTTCAAGGACTTCCTCGACGCCGCGCCCCCAGACGCGCCCTGGTGCTTCTGGTATGGCGCCCTCGAACCGCACCGCGGCTACGAGTTCCAGTCGGGCGTCACCAAGGCGGGCAAGCGGCTCTCCGACATCGACCGCGTGCCCGCGTACTGGCCCGACCACGAGACGGTCCGCCACGATCTGCTCGATTATGCCTTCGAGGTCGAGCACGCGGACCGTCATCTTGGCCTGATGATCGCCGAGTTGGAGCGGCGCGGGCTCCTCGAACGCACGCTCCTCCTCGTGACCAGCGATCACGGCCCGCCCTTCCCGCGTCTCAAAGGCTACGCCTACCGCGACGCGAACCGGGTGCCGCTGGCCCTGCGCTGGCCCGGCGGCGTCCGCGGCCCGGGCCGCGTCATCGAGGACTTCGTGGATTTCTCGGACCTCGCCGCCACCCTGCTGGAGGTTGCCGGCATCCCCGAGGCAGCGAGCGGCATGAGGCCCATCACGGGGAAGAGTTGGCGGCCCATCTTCGAAAGCGAGAAGTCCGGGCGCATCGTGCCGGAGCGCGACCATGCCTTGCTCGGCAAGGAACGGACCGACGTGGGCCGCCCTCACAATTGGGGCTATCCCATCCGCGGCCTCGTCACCGCCACGGATCTCTACCTGCGCAACTACGAGCCCACCCGTTGGCCCGCGGGCAATCCTGAGACCGGCTATCTGGATACGGATGGCAGCCCGACCAAATCGCTGATTCTGGAGCTGGGCCGGCGGGACCGTGCGGACGCGTTCTGGCGGCTCAACTTCGGTCTGCGTCCGGGGGACGAGCTTTATGATTTGCGCAGCGATGCGGACTGCGTGCGGAATATTGCCGGCGAGGCGGCGCAGGCGGAGCGGGTCGCGGCCCTGCGCGCGCGCATGGAAGCGGCGCTCCAAGCGGAGGGCGATCCGCGCATGTTCGGTCAAGGCCGGCGGTTTGATGAGTATAAACCCACCAGCGGCGACGGCTTCTACGAGCGTTACCTGGGCGGCGAGAAGGTCAGCGCCGGCTGGGTCAGCAGCACCGACTTCGAACCGCAACCGATTCCCCTGCCATGAGATTGCTCGCCTCCCTCCTCGTCGTCCTGGCTCCGCTCGCGTCCACCGTCTGCCTGGCCGCCGCCGGCAAGCCCAATGTGGTGTTCATTCTGGCGGACGACCTTGGTTACTCGGACATCGGCTGTTACGGGGGCGACATCGCAACGCCGAACCTGGACACACTGGCCCGGAATGGCCTGCGGTTCACCCAGTTCTACAACACGGCGCGCTGCTGGCCCACGCGGGGGGCGTTGCTGACCGGCTATTACGCGCAACAGATCCACCGCGACGCCCTGCCCGCCGCGCGGGGCGGCAGCGGGGGGGTGCGACCGACATGGGCGCGGCTGCTGCCCGAGTTGCTGAAGCCGGCCGGCTATCGCAGCTATCACAGCGGCAAGTGGCATGTGGACGGGGACGTGCTGGCCGGGGGGTTCGACCGCTCCCTCCACACCCGGAACGACGGCAACTTCTTCACCGCCAAGGGCAACCTGCTCGACGACCGGCCCGTCACGCCCGCCGCCGACGAGTCGGGCTACTACGTGACCATCGCCACGGTCGATCACGCCATCCAGTGCCTGCAAGATCACGCCCGCCACCACGCTGGCCAGCCCTTCTTCCAGTACGTCGCCTTCCTCGCCCCCCACTTCCCGCTCCACGCGCTGCCGCAGGACATCGCGAAATACCGAGACGCCTACCTCGCCGGGTGGGAGGCCATGCGTGCGGCCCGGTTCCATCGGCAACAGGAGATGGGCCTCGTCCACACCTCCCTGTCCGCCCTCGAACGCGAGGTGGGCCCCCCCTACGCGTTCCCCGAAGCCATCAGGAAGCTGGGGCCCGGCGAGGTCAACCGTCCGCTCCCCTGGAGCGAACTCACCGACGAACAGCGGCGATTTCAAGCCACCAAAATGGCGATCCACGCCGCCATGATCGATCGCATGGACCAGGAGATCGGACGGCTCCTCGCCCAACTCAAAGCGATGGGCGTGTTTGAGGACACGCTCATCTGCTTTGCCTCCGACAACGGCGCCAGCGCCGAGATCATGGTGCGCCATGGCGGCCACGATCCGCAGGCCGCGCCGGGCAGCGCAGCGACGTACCTGTGCCTCGGCCCCGGGTTCTCGAGCGCCTGCAACACCCCCTTCCGACGGCATAAGACCTGGGTCCACGAAGGAGGCATCAGTTCCCCCTTCATCGTCCATTGGCCCAAAGGCCTCGCCGCCCGGAACGAACTCCGCCACACCCCCGCGCACGTCGTCGACATCGTCCCCACCGTGCTCGAACTCGCCGGCCTCGAGCCACCCCGATCCTGGCAAGGCAAACCGATCCCCCCAGCCCCAGGCCGCAGCCTTGTCCCCGCCCTGGCACGCGACGTACGCATCGACCGCGACTCGCTCTGGTGGTTGCACGAAGGACACCGCGCCCTCCGGATGGGCGATTGGAAGCTCGTCGCCGCCAAGGGCGATCCCTGGGAGCTCTACGACCTGAGGAGCGACCGCGCCGAGCAGCACAACCTGGCCGGGGACCGGCCGGAGATGGTGCGCGAACTCGAACGGGCCTGGCAGGAGCAGACCGATCGGTTCACGGAACTGGCACGCCAGACCCTGCCGACGCCGCCGTAGACGGCAGATTCCCTCCTCGCCCCGATTCGCCCATGAAACTTGCGCTGGCCTTCGCCCTCGTCCTCGGGCCCCTGACCCTGCCGCCAGTCTCCGCCGCCGACCGGCCCAACGTGCTGTTCATTGCCATTGACGATCAGAACGACTGGATCGGGCACCTTGGGCGGCATCCGCTGGCCCAGACTCCCCACCTGGACCGCCTGGCGGCGCGCGGGACCACGTTCCTCAACGCCCACGTGCAAAGCCCGCTCTGCAACCCGTCCCGGACCAGCCTCCTGGTGGGCCTGCGGCCGACCACCACCGGCATCTACGGCCTCGCCCCGTGGTTTCGCACCGTCCCGCGCTGGCAGGATCGCGTCTCCTTGCCCCAGCACTTCGCCGCCCACGGCTATCGCACGATGGCCACGGGCAAGATCTATCACCTCGGCACGGGCGGCGGCGGACGCGCCGCCGTCCCGGGAAACGGCCCCGCCGCCAACCCCGAGTTCCAAGTCACCGCACCCTACGGCGGCGTCGGCCCCCGGCCGCCCAAGAAACTCATCGGCGACACCCCCATGGGCAACAACCCCCTCATGGATTGGGGGGTTTGGCCGCTCGACAACGACGACACCTCGAAGGGCGACTACCAGGTGGCCTCGTGGACGGTGGAACAGATCGAGAAGGCCCCGAAGGACCAGCCCTTCTTTCTGGCCGCCGGGTTTTTCCTCCCGCACGTCCCCTGCTACGCCACCCAGAAGTGGTTCGACCTCTATCCGGACGACGACCGGGTGCTTCCGCCGGTTCGGCCCGGCGACCGCGAGGACACGCCGCGGTTCTCCTGGTACCTCCACTGGCAACTGCCGGAGCCGCGCCTGGCCTGGCTTCAGAAAAAAGACCAATGGCGTAACCTCGTCCGCAGTTACCTCGCCTGCACCAGCTTCGTCGACGCCCAGATCGGGCGGTTGTTGGACGCGCTCGAACGGACGGGCCTGGCTGACCGCACGGTCGTCGTGGTCTGGGGCGACCACGGCTACCACCTCGGGGAGAAGGCTATCTCGGGCAAGAATACCCTCTGGGAACGGTCCACGCGCGTGCCGCTGGTGTTCGCCGGCCCCGGCGTGAAGCCCGGCCAGCGTTGCACCCAACCGGCCGAACTGCTCGATATCTACCCCACCCTCATCGAACTGTGCAGGCTGAGTCCGCGCGGGGACCTCGAAGGACTCAGCCTCGCCCCCCAACTCCGGGATGCGACCACCCCGCGCCTCCGGCCCGCCATCACCTCGCACAACCAGGGCAACCACGGCGTCCGCAGTGAACGCTGGCGCTACATTAGCTATGCCGACGGCACGGAGGAACTCTATGACCTGCTTGCCGACCCGAACGAGTGGATCAACCTGGCCGGGCAACCGCAGTTCGCCGCGGTGGTGGCGGAGCACCGGCGATGGCGTCCACAGCCCGACGAGCCGCCCGCCCCCGCCAGCGCCAGCCGCGTGCTCACCTACGATGCCGCCACGGACACGGCGGTTTGGGAAGGCCGGAGCGTGACCCGGGACGATGCCATTCCGGAGTAGACCCGCGGGGAGAGGAGGTCACCGGAGCCGGACACCGAGAACTGCGGTGAGCCGGGAGAGGGTGCTTGCTGGCTGTGAAACACCCGGGGTAGGGTCGCGGGCGTTGTCTTATGCCATCCGCAACCCTCTCCACCTCGATGCCGCGTCTGTTCCGGCTGCGACAGGAGTTCCCGGCCTCCCCTGCGGTCGACCTCGAGGCAGCGGTGACCCGCGGACTGGCGGGACTGCGCGACCGGTTCCCAGCGGGGGGCCGGGTGGCGGTGGCGGTGGGGAGCCGGGGGATCACAGGGCTGGCGGAATTGGTGGGGGCCACGATCAAATTCGTGCGGTCGGCCGGCTTGACGCCCTTTTTGGTGCCGGCGATGGGGAGTCACGGGGGCGGCACGTCGAGCGGGCAGGCGGCGATCCTGGCTGGGTACGGGATCATTCCGGACCGCCTTGGGGTTTGCCTGGACGCCTCCATGGAGACCGAGGTGTTGGGGCGAACGGAGCAGGGCCTGGAGGTCCATGGGGGCACGGTGGCGGCACGGGCGGACGCCATCATCCTGATCAATCGAGTCAAGCCGCACACGGACTTTCGCGGGCCAATCGGCAGCGGGTTATTGAAGATGCTGGCGGTGGGGTTGGGCAAGCGCGCGGGGGCGGTGGCCTTCCATGGGGCGGCCAGCCGAATGGATCCGGGCGAGGTGATCCGCGCGTTCGCGCAGGTGGCGTTGCGGGCCTTGCCGGTGGTGGCGGGAGTGGCGGTGGTCGAGGATCAGCGGCACCGACCGGCCATCGTCGAGGTGGTGCCCGCGGCGGCCTTCGAGGCGGCGGAGGCGCGGTTGCTGGTCGAGGCGGCCGCCCGCATGCCGCGGCTGCCGTTCGATGACCTCGACCTGCTGATCGTGGATCGACTGGGCAAGAACATCAGCGGGACGGGGATGGACCCGAACGTGATCCACCGCAGCGTCGAGGGGTATTCGACCGCTCTGGCCCACCGGTCGGGCCCCCCGCCGCGCATCCGCCGGATCTTCGTGCGCGAGCTGACCCCGGAGAGCCGAGGCAACGCGATCGGGATTGGGCTGGCCGACTTTACGACCGCCCGACTGGTCCAAGCCATGGACGCCCGGGCGACGGCCCTCAATGCGTTGACGGCCCTGAATCTGCATGGCGCCAAGGTGCCCATCCATTTCGACTCGGACGCGGTCTGCCTCGAACATGCCCTCGCCTCGCTGGCCCTGCTCGACGCGCGCACGGCGCGGATCGTGCGCATCCGGGACACGCTGTCCCTGGAGACGATGGAGGCCTCCGAGCCGCTGCTGAAGGAAGCCCGGGGACGCCGCGACCTCACCGTGCTCTCCGAACCGGGTTCGGCCGCGTTCGATCCCGACGGCAACCTGATCGGACTCGCCGGGGCTAACCCGGACACAGCCGCCGCGCAGGGGTCAGCCCCGTAGCCAATGCCCATGGATTGGTCGCGCCAGTGTGCTGCGGTCGTGCCCTGTCTCAACGAGGCGGCCACCGTGGGGAAGGTCGTCCGTGGCCTGCGCGAACACGTCAAGGCGGTGTGGGTCGTGGACGATGGCTCTGCCGACGCCACCTGGCAAGAGGCGGAAGCGGCCGGGGCGCGGGTCATCCGGCACCCGGCGAATCGGGGGAAAGGCGCCGCGTTGCGCACGGGGTTGCGCGCGGCGGCGGCGGCGGGTTGCGGGTGGGCGCTGACGGTGGACGGCGATGGCCAGCACGATCCCGCGGAGGTCCCGGCCTTCTTCCGGGTCGCGGAAGAGGAACGCGCGGACCTGGTCATCGGCCATCGGATGGCGGCGGCCGTCGCGATGCCCTGGGTGCGTCGGCGGGTCAATGCCTGGATGAGCCGGCGGTTGTCGGCGCGCGCCGGATTCCCGTGCCCGGATTCGCAGTGCGGATTTCGCCTGGTCCACCTCCCCGCGTGGACCGCCTGCCGGCTCGAAACGGATCACTTCGAAGTCGAGTCGGAGGTGTTACTGGCCTTCGCCCGGGCTGGGCGCCGCATCCGCTTCGTGCCCGTGCGCAGTTTGCCCGCCGGACGGCCCAGCCGGATCCAACCGTCCGCGGACACCCTGCGATGGCTGCGCTGGTGGTGGAAGGCGGGCAGCGCGAGGGGCCAGGGGTCCTGTCCCAACGACCACCAAGCCCCCAGTCCCAATCCCCCATCGCAACGCCAGTCTTGGTTGCGTCGGGGGGCGATCCAGGCGGCGCGTCTGACCGTGGCCGGGCTGTTTCTGGGGTGGTTTTACGCCTGGGCCGCCCCGTTGGCGTACCCGCAGGCGGCCCCTTTGGGATTCGGTCACGGGATGTTGCATGGCGCCTTGATGCCGATGGCGCTGCCGAGTCTGGTGCTGGGACAAGATGTCGAGATCTTCGCTCCCAATCACAACGGCCGTCCCTACAAGTTGGGCTACATCGTCGGGATCAATGCGTGCGGCCTGGTGTTCTTCGGCATCGGGTTCGGCCGGCCGGGCACGGTCAGAACAGCCAGTTCCGGTCGATGTGGATCACCTCCAGACGGCCGCCCGCCCAGTAGCGATTAGCAGGGAACTCGAATTGGCGCGACGCCGCTCGCCAGAGGAGGGAGACGGGGCCTTCGACGTGGTTGGGGTCGTAGGCCGCGAAGGCGAGTCCGCCTGGGTCCGGGCGGACGCGGAAGAGGAGGAGGCCGTGGTTGATGGTGAGTTGGGGGAAGCGGACGAGGTGCACGAGCGGGAGTTGGCCCGCCGCCAGCGCGTCCTGGAGGGAGGCGGCTTGGTGTTCTTGGTGACGGCGCGAGAGGGGGAAGACCATGCGCCAATGGCTGCGCAGCACATACGACCGCCACGCCCCGCCGCAGGTTCGCTTGAGCAGGGCCTCGTGCCGGAGGCTGAACTCGCGCAACCCTGGGGAGCCCGGGAACTCGAGGCGGGCCGATGCCGGACTGGGCGTGCGCGAGGGGCGACGCAGGACCTGGCGGATGCGGGGGAGGTAGTCGGCGTCATGGAGGGCGGGTTGGTGGGGCAGGAACCGGGCATGGAGATGGAACTGGCGGCAGGCGCGGACCACGACGAAGCAGCGGTGGGTGTAGGTGGGGGGGGGAACGGCGCGACGGGTGGTGGGCCGGCCGGTGGCGGGGTCGAAGGTGTATTCCCAGACCAGCTCGTTGGGGAAGGCGAAGGTATCGCGGGCGAACTGGAACGACGGGCCGAGGGGGTCTGAGGCGGGCGGCATGGCGCGAGATCGAACTTGAGCGGCAGGCTAGGGGTGGGGTAGCAAGCTGACAATGCTTTACGATCGATGGCGCGAGGTGGCGGCAGCGCGGCGCGGCGAACGCGCCCTCCGGGACGCAAGGTCAGGCCGCACGTGGACCTTCGCCGAGTTGTGGGCGGCGGGGGAACGCCTGAGCGCGCCGCCGGCCGAGGTCGTGGCGCCCCAGGGCATGGGGGCCGAGTTCATCCTCGAAGTCTTGCGGGGGTGGCGGCATGACCGGCCGGTCTGTCCCCTCGAACCCGACCAGCGGTTGGCGCGTTTGCCCTCCCCCCCCGCGGGGATGGCGCAATGGAAGCTGACTTCGGCCACGACTGGCCAGGCGAAGCTGGTGTTGTTTACCGCCGAACAACTGGCGGCGGACGCGCGGAATATCGTGGCCACCATGAGGCTGCGACCGGAGTGGCCGAACCTGGGGGCGATTTCCCTGGCGCACTCCTACGGTTTCTCGAACCTGGTGCTCCCGCTGTTGCTGCATGGCATCCCGCTGGTCCTCGTCGGCGCCTCCTTGCCGGAGGCCGTGCGGCGGGCGGCCCTCGGGGAGAACGCCCTGACGCTGGCCGGCGTGCCCGCGCTCTGGCGAGCCTGGCACGAGGCGGACGCCCTCCCGGACAGCCTGCGCCTGGCCCTCTCCGCGGGCGCCCCGCTGCCCCTGCCCCTCGAACACGAGATCGCCATCACGCGCGGGCTCAAAATCCACAACTTCTACGGCTCCACCGAGTGCGGAGGCATTGCCTTCGACCGCGCGGAAACTCCGCGGACGGACGGGGCGTTCGCCGGGACGCCGATGGAGCACGTGCAGGTTGGGCTTGGGGAGGACGGGTGCCTGGAGGTGCGAGGAGAAAACGTCGGCACAGGCTACTGGCCGGAAACCGACGGCGCGCTCGGGGGCGGCGTCTTCCGCACGCGGGACCTGGCCGAGGTGACGTCGGCGGGCGTGTGGTTGCGGGGGCGGGCGGGCGACGTGATCCATGTGGCCGGGAGGAAGGTGGCGCCGGAAGAGATTGAGCGCGTGCTGCTGCGCCACCCTCGGGTGCGGGAGTGTCTGGTCCTGGGGTTGCCCGACGCGCGGACAGGGCGGGAGGAGGCGATCGCGGCGGTGGTGACGGTGGCGGCGGGGGAGGGAGCCGACCCGGAGGACTTGCGCCAGTTCGCGGCGGCCGCCCTGCCCGCCTGGCAAGTGCCGCGAATCTGGCATTTCGTGGGCTCGTTGGAAACCAGCGGCCGCGGCAAGGTGTCGCGCGCGGCCTGGCGTCAGCGGCTCGCTTAAGGGTCTGTGCAAAAATAACTTCCGATTTTGGCGGGAGCGCCACCGGGCCGGC
>CAZVRY010000042.1:0-33990 GCA_964629545.1 uncultured Verrucomicrobiota bacterium
GGAGAGCTTCCAAGTCGAACGAACCGACGCGCAGGGGGACCATGAACCGGGCGGAGCGGGAGCAAGAGCAAGAGCAGGATTAAGAGCACGAATTCTGCCTTTTGCACTCTGCCTTCTGCCTTTCCGGTTCGTGGGTAGCTTCCAAGTCGAACGAACCGACGCGCAGGGGGACCATGAACCGTTGACGTTTCCCCTCTCCCTGTCTCCCTCTCCCCAACCCCTTTCCATCGCTCCGCTTTCCAGGGTTGGGGAGAGGGATGGGGTGAGGGGACGGTTCATGGAGAGAGCCCTCCTCTCCCCGCTCGCCTCCGTCCGACGGAGGCGAGGGCGTCCTGCGAAAGTGAAGGGGTTGACCGGGGCATTGGCGATTGCGGATTGGGGATGTGGGACTTGAGATGTGGGCCTTGGGATTCTCGGTCAGGGGCTTAGGAGTTCCTGGATGTCTTCCCAAGACAAGGAGTCGGTGAAGGTGGATTCGTCGCCGAGGACGCTTTTGATGAGGTCGCGTTTGCGATGTTGGAGGTGGAGGATCTTCTCCTCCACGGTGCCGCGGGCAATGAGTTTGTAGCTCGTGACGACGCGCGTCTGGCCGAGGCGATGGGCCCGGTCCGTGGCTTGGTCTTCGACGGCGGGGTTCCACCAGGGGTCGAAGTGGATGACGGTATCGGCGCCCGTGAGGTTGAGGCCAACCCCGCCCGCTTTGAGGCTGATGAGAAAGAGCGGGATGGTGGAAGTGGACTGAAATTGCTGGACCACGGCGGCGCGGTTGGAGGTCGATCCGTCCAGGTAGCAGTATGGGACCTGCTCGGCTTCGAGCCGTTCCCGGATCAGGGCCAGCATCTGCGTGAACTGCGAAAAGACGAGGGCCCGGTGACCGCCGTCGAGGATCTCGTCGAGGAGTTCGGCGAAGAGGTCGAGTTTGCCGGAGGCGGCGGCGGGTGGGATGCCGTCGAGTTTGAGGAGGCGCAGGTCGCAGCAGGCCTGGCGGAGGCGGAGGAGGGCCTGGAGCACGAGCAGGCGGGTCTTGGCCAGACCTTGCTGGCCGACCGCTTCGGTCACCTGCGCCCGACTGGCCGCGAGCAGTTCCTGGTAGACCGCCGCCTGATCGTCGGTCAAATCGCAGAAGGAGATCTGCTCGAGCCGCGGGGGAAGGTCCTGGGCGACTTGGGATTTGAGCCGGCGGAGGACGAAGGGCTGGAGGCGCCGGGCCAGGCGACTCTGGACGGCGCTGTCCTTGGCCTTGACGATCGGTTGTTCGTAGCGCTCCCGGAAGTCCTGGGCGGTCCCGAGGTAGCCCGGCATGAGAAAGTCGAAGATGCTCCAGAGATCGAGCACCGAATTCTCCATGGGCGTGCCGGTGAGGACGAGGCGCTGCTGGGCGCGCATCGCCTTCACCGCTTGGGCATTTTGGGTCTCCCGATTCTTGATGTGCTGCGCTTCGTCGAGCACGACGGTGTCGAACTCGACCGAACGGTAGAGGTCCGCGTCCCGGCGCAGCAGGGCGTAGCTCGTGACCACCAGATCGTGCTCGGGAATGCGGGCGAAGAGAGATTGTCGGCGGGGCCCGTCGAGGGCGAGGGCACGCAGGCGCGGGGTGAAGGTGGCGGCTTCGTGCATCCAATTGAAGACGAGCGACGTGGGGCATACGACCAGGGCGGGGCGAGGAGGTCCGGGGGGCGAGGCGGAGGCGAGCGATTGGAGGAAGGCCAGGACTTGGAGGGTCTTACCCAGGCCCATGTCGTCCGCGAGGATGCCCCCAAACCGGTGCTGCCGGAGGAATGCGAGCCAGGCCACCCCCTGCTTCTGATAGGGCCGGAGGACGGATTCGAGCGCCCCCAGCGGCGGCGGACAGAGGCGAGCCGGGCCGGTCAGCGACCGGACCCGCTGTTGCCAGTCGGAGGGAGCGGCCACTTGCCAGCCTTGGTGTTGCTCGAGGGTGGCGGCGACGAAGGCCGCCTGGTGTTGGGCGAGGCGGAAGCCCTGGGCGTGCTGGTCCGGGGCGCAGTCGCGGAGGACCTCCTGGAACTCCTGCAGCGCGTCGGTATCGAGGAGGGCGATCTTCCCGTTGCGGAGGCGGGCATGCGATTGGCCGGAGAGGAGGAGGCGCTGGATATCGGCCGCGGAAAAGCGCTGGCCGTCGGGCGTGGCGACGGACCATTCGAGGTCGAACCAGCGTTCGCCGGAAGGGGTGATGCGGACCGTGGGTTCGAGGCGTTGGAAGTTCTTTTCCGTGCTGCGTTCGAGGCGTTCCTCGAGCGTCACCTCCCATTCGCGTTGCAGCCGGGGAAACTCGCGGGCGAAGAAGGTGACGACGCGCTGTTCGCCCACGAGGGCGATCTGGCCCTGGGAGTTGGGGCCGGTGAAGCCGGCGCGGCGCAGACGCTCGAGCGCAGCCTGTTCCGCCCCGAGATCGCGCATGTGGTAACGGCGGGTGTCCTTCGGATCGGGCATCCAGAGCGTCTCCGCGGTGGTGATCCCAGGGGTGACCACGGTGCGGTCGTAACGGGCGTGCAGCGTGCCGCCGAGCTGCGCCAGGCCGCCGGCCAGCGCCAACAGGAAGCGCGGGGGCTGCGGCTCGAGCGTGAAGTCCGTCGGGGCAAAGCCGGCCTCCAGCTCGCACGCCGCTGCGAGCGCCGGCCAGTCCCGGCTGAGGAGGACGGGGACGTGGGCCCGGGCGATCAGCAGGTCGCCCTGGAGGACCGGCGCAAGGGCGGGCGGCAGAACGACGGGCGAGAAGGCATCGGCTTCGAAGACCCAAAGCTGCTCGCCAGGAACCAGCACCGGGGGGCGCGCCGTGGGGGAAGCCCGGAGACGAATCCGACCGTCGTCGAGCAATTGGGCGTTGAGGCGGGGCCGCCACGGCTGCGGGTTGACCCGGAGGGGGCGCTGGCGGCCCAGGGAAAGGCGGGGATGATCGGGCAGGGCGGGAAGGAGCGTCGCGAGTTGCGCCGCGGAGAGCTGGACGCCCCCGGGCGGATCGCCCCCAGTGAGGGTCTCGGCGGCATCGAGCAGGCGCGCGTCCTCCGGTGAGAGCTGGACCGGCGAGTGGGAAGGAAGCGCGTTGAGCGGGAGGCGGGCGCGAGGGGTGATCGCCTCGAACAGGACCGTGATCTTGCCGCGCTGCAGGGCCTCGGCCAGGTTGGGCGGAAAGATGAGGGCGATCGCAATCGACCATCCGGGCTGACCAGGCTCGGCCCGAGGAAGGCGGCGATGGCTGGCCGCGGGGGTGCGCTCCGGCGGGTCGGCCAGGGCACCAAGGGAGGGCTTTGGAAGGGGAGCGGCGGGCCGGAGGCAGTGAAGCCCCACCGCCACCGAGTGAACACAGATGATCCCCGACTGGCGCGCCTCGCGGCAGGAACAGATGTTCTCGATATCGATGCTGTTCTTGATCACGAGCCCCGCGCGGTAGGAGGTCGATTCGGCTTGAACCACCCCCTTGAGGATGGGCGGCGTCCAGTTCGAGCTGAGGACGCGGTCGGCCGCCAGCATCTGGCGAGCCCGCTTGATGACCTCCCATCCTGCCGCCTTGGCCAGCAATTGCTCGGTGAGTTCGACGGCACTCATGCAGGCCATCAGGAGGCGGGCCGCCGCGGCGCGAGCAGATCGTGAGGGGCGGGTTCGAGCAGGCGCGCCAGGTGCTCCGGGAAGGGGACCGCCGCGAGGCGCCCATCGGTTTCGTGGCGGACGCAAACGGCCGTGATGTGGCCAACCGCAACCTCTTCCGCGGGGCCGGGTTCGAGCCGCCGGAAACGTATCTGGTAGGTCACGGAACGGGTCTTGATCCGCTGCACCAGCAGGTGCATCTCCACGACGTCCTCGAAGCGCAGCGGCCGTTGGTAGTCGCAGGAGGCGTGCACTCGCGGGAGGCCAAGCGGAGGAAGGGTGTCGCGGAGGATCACGGAGAAGCCGAGCGAACGATAAAACGCGCACTCGACGGTCTCCATGAAGCGGAAGAAATTCGAGAAATGGACGATGCCCGCCATGTCGGTCTCGGCGAACTCGACGCGGCGGCTGACTTTGAACTCGTACGGCATGGGCGGAGTGAAGCAGTCCGCCCGGCGGGGAGCAACGCGGTTCTAAATGAACTCGTTGAAGAGATTCTCGAGGAATTCCTGCCGGCCGCTCCGGTTGGTCTTCACCTCGCCGATCTTCAGCGCGTGCTTCTCGAGGTCGGCCAGCGTGACCTTGCCCTTCTCGATGAGAGCCCCGAGCCCGGCATCGAACGAGCTGTAGCGGTCTTTCAGGAACTGGTCGAGACGACCGTCGGCGCGAATCTTGGCGGCAATCTTGAGGCCGCGGGCGAAGGCGTCCATGCCGCCGATGTGGGCGTGGAAGAGATCGGCGGGCTCGAAGCTCTCCCGGCGGCACTTGGCGTCGAAGTTGACCCCGCCGGTCGTGAGCCCCCCGTACTTCAGCAGCGTGAGCATCACCTGCGCAGTCAGATAGATGTCGGTAGGGAACTGGTCGGTATCCCAGCCGAGGAGGAGATCGCCCGTGTTGGCGTCGATCGACCCGAGAGCGCCCACGGAACCGGCGACTTCGAGTTCGTGCTGCATGGTGTGGCCGGCGAGGGTGGCGTGGTTGGTCTCGAGGTTCAGTTTGAAATCGCCGAGCAGATCGTACTGCCGCAGGAAGTTCAGGCAGGCGGCCGCGTCGGAGTCGTATTGGTGCTTGGTGGGCTCCTTGGGCTTCGGCTCGATATAAAACTGGCCCTTAAACCCGATCTCCTTCTTGTAGTCGACCGCCAGGTGCAGGAAGGCGCCCAGATGATCCAGTTCGCGCTTCAGGTCCGTATTGAGCAGCGTGCTGTAGCCTTCCCGCCCGCCCCAAAACACGTAACCGGCTCCGTCGAGGTCCTTGGTCACCTCCAGGCACTTCTTGACCTGGGCCCCGGCGAAGGCGAACGCGTCCGCATTGCAGCTCGTGGCCGCGCCGTGCATGTAACGGGGATGGGCGAACAGACACGCCGTGCCCCAGAGCAATCCAATCCCCGTGTCGCCCTGCAGCTTCTTCAACTCCTTGGCCACCCGATCGAGGTTCTTGTTCGTCTCGGCCAGGTTGCGGCCTTCAGGGGCCACGTCGCGGTCGTGGAAGGCGTAAAACGGCGCCCCAAGCTTCTGGCAGAACTCGAACATCACCCGCGCCCGCTTCACCGCCATGGCCACCGAGTTGCTCCCGTCCTCCCAGGGACGCTGCCAGGTCCCCACCCCGAACATGTCGGCGCCCACGCCCCGCATCGTGTGCCAATAGACCACCGAGAACCGCAGGTGGTCCTTCATCGTCTTGCCTTCGACGACCTCGTCGGGGTTATACCATTTGAAGGCGAGGGGATTCTTCGAGTCGGGGCCTTCGTAGCGGATCGGCTTCAGATCGGAAAACGCGGCGGGCATAGGTCAGGTTAATTTGTTGCGCCGGATGCTTAAGGAAGCCGCACCGCTTTGTCTAGCCCGGAGATGCGCCTCCCCGCAATCCGCAATCCGCAATCCCTTGCTTTCGCCCCTCCGCCTGCTACAAGGGCGGTGATCTTGATCACCCCGTCTTCATCCCTCCATCGACCTCGCTGCTCCTGGCCCCGGCCCGCCGCCGCCCCCCCGATGCTCGGCCTCCTCCTGCTCGTCCTCGCCCCCATCGTCAACCCCCTCGCCCTCGCGGCCGCCGACCCATCCCCCAACGATCCCGCCGCAGAGTTCCCCACCGCCATCCGCCCCCTCCTCGCCAGCTACTGCCTGGACTGCCATTCCGCCACCCACCCCAAGGGCGACCTCGATCTGGAACGTCTCCTCACCACCCAGGACGCCCGGCGCGAAACGGACGTCTGGGAACGTGTCCTCGACCAGGTGTCCCTCGGCGAAATGCCCCCAAAAAACAAGCCGCAGCCCTCCCCCGCCGAACGGGAACGCCTCCTCCGCTGGATCCACACCACCCTCGAAGCCGCCGCCCTCGCCACCGCCGGCGACCCCGGACCGGTCGTGCTCCGCCGCCTCAACAACGCCGAATACACCTACACCGTCCGCGACCTCACCGGCGTCGAGACGCTCCACCCCGCCCGGCAATTCCCCCCCGACAGCGCCGCCGGCGAAGGATTCATGAACACCGGAGCCTCGCTCGTCATGTCCCCCGCTCTCCTGACCAAATACCTCGACGCCGCCAAAGACATCGCCCAGCACGCCGTCCTCCTCCCGGACGGATTCCGCTTCTCCGCTGCCACCACCCGACGCGATTGGACCGAGGAAATCCTCGCCGATATCCGCCGCCTCTACCGCCAATACACCCAGGCCAGCGGCGCGGACCGCGTCAACCTGCAAGGCGTCGTCTTCGACACCAATGAAGGGGGACGGCTTCCCCTCGAGGCCTACCTGCGCGCGGCCTTCGAACGGCGCCAAGGACCGGCCCCCAGCAGCCCCCTTCCCCACCCCCACCCCGATCACCCCCAGCCACCCTCCCCCCACGCAAGCCCACCCGAACCCCTCACCCTCAGTCCCCGCTACCTCGACTCCCTCCTCGCTCTGCTCGAAAGCGGACCGCCTTCCCCCATCCTCGATCCCATCCGCGCTCGCTGGCGGATGGCCACCACCCAATCGTTGCCCACCCTCGCCAACGACATCGCCTCCTGGCAAAGCGCGCTCTGGAAATTCTCCGCCGTCGGCCATATCGGCAAAGCCGGCGGCCCCTCCGCCTGGATGGAACCCGTCGATCCCCTCGCCTCCCAACAGGAGGTCCGCCTCAAACTAACCGCCCCCACCAACCAGGCCGACCTCGTCCTCTGCCTCACCGTCAGTGATGCTGGCGATGGCCACCTCCCCGACTTCGTCCTCTGGCAGAACCCCCGTCTCGTCACGCCGGGTCGGCCGGACTTGCCCCTCCGTGCCCTCCCCCACTTCATTCAGGAAACCACCGCCCGACGTCACCGGGTCGTCAACGCCACCGCGGCTTGCCTGGCCGCCGCCCACACGGCCCTCACCTCCACCCCACGGGACCCCGCCACCCTCGCGCGCCTTCATGCCGCCGACCCCGACGCGCTCGAGGCCTGGCTGCACTGCCTCGGCCTTGGCTTCGAGGACCCCCTCCCGCTGGACTACTTGACGAATACCCTTCACCAAGCCTCCGGCTACGACTTCGCCCGCGGCTGGGGTTCGCCGGACACGCCCCTCTTCCTGGCCAATACCTCGACTCAGGCGGTGCGCATCCCCGGGCGATTGAAAGCCCACGGGATCGTCGCGCACCCCTCCCCCACCCTGGCCGCCGCCGTCGGTTGGCGCAGCCCTGTCGCCGCTGTCCTCCGCGTCGAAGCCCGCGTCACCCATGCCCACCCCGAATGCGGCAACGGCGTGGCCTGGACCCTCGAACACCGGCGCGGATCGCTCCGCCAGCATCTCGCCGAGGGCGTCGCCCATGGCGCCAGCCCCGCCCAGGTCGGCCCCATCGACCACCTCCCCGTCCAACCCGGCGACCTCCTCTCCCTCGTCATCGGCCCGCGCCAAGGCAACCACGCCTGCGATCTGACCGACCTCGAATTCACGCTCCGCCCGACCGACGACACGCCCGACGACTGGCACCTGACCCGCGACGTCGCCGTTAGCTTCCAGGCCGTCAACCCCCATCCGGACACCCAGGGGCGCCCCGGGGTCTGGCACTTCTACACCGAGCCCGCCTCGAGCGGCCCCGGCGGCCCCTGGATCCCACCCGGCTCCCTCCTGGCCCGGTGGCTCGCCACCAACGATGCCACCCAGCGCGCCAGCCTCGCCACCAACCTCCAACACTTGCTGCAACAGCCCCCCGACGACACCACCAGCGCGGCCGACCGCCAGTTGCGCCGCCAACTCCTCGCCCTCACCGGACCGCTGCTCGCGGGGACGGTCCCGAACCCGCCGTCCACCCCCGCCTCCCCCGCGTCATCGCCCAGCGAATTCAATCTGCCCGCACCCTTCGGCCTCCACCCCAACGGCTCCCCTCGCCAGCCCGACGACCTCTGCGTCCAAGCCCCGTCTCGACTCGAAATCCGCCTGCCCGCCGACCTCGCCCACGACGCGGAATTCGTCGCCACCGTCCTCCTCGATCCGGAAACCGCCCAGCAAGGCAGCGTCCAAATCGCCGTCTCCGCCAACGCGCCCGGCCCCGGTCCCGGATGGCTCCCTGGCCTCCCCCAACCCGCCGAACGCCGGGGCGACGGGACCTCCCCTGACCCCGCCCTCAACCCCTCCGCCCCCATCCTCGTCGCCGCATCCGGCCCCTCCCGCCAGCGCTTCGAAGCCGCTTGCCACGAGTTCCGCCAGTGGTTTCCCCCCGCCCTCTGCTACGTCAAAATCGTCCCCGTCGACGAGGTCGTCACCCTCACTCTCTACCACCGCGAAGACCATCACCTCGCGCGCCTCCTGCTCACCGACGAAGAACGGACGCGGCTCGACCGGCTCTGGGACGAACTCCACTACGTCAGCCGCGACGCCCTCACCCTCGTCGACGCCTACGAACAGCTCTGGCAATACGCCACCCAGGACGCCGACCCCAAGGTCTTCGAACCCATGCGCCAGCCCATCCACGACCGCGCTGCCGCCTTCCGCCAACAACTCGCCGCCTCCGAACCCCGTCATCTCAACGCCCTGCTGGACTTCGCCGCCCGCGCCTACCGGCGTCCCCTCGCCCCGCGCGAAACCCAGGAACTCGCCCATCTCTACCAACAGCTCCGCCGGGAGGAGCTTTCCCATGAGGACGCCTTCCGACTCGCCCTCGCCCGCGTGTTCGTTGCCCCCGCCTTCCTCTACCGGCTCGAACACCCCGCCCCCGGCCACCAACCGGGCCCAGTCTCGGACTGGGAACTCGCCAGCCGGCTTAGCTATTTCCTCTGGTCCTCCACGCCCGACCCAGCCCTCCGCGACGCCGTCCGCGCCGGTCAGCTCCAATCCCCTACAGGCCTGGTCGCCCAGGTCCGCCGCCTGCTCCAGGATCCGCGCGCCCGCCGCCTCGCCACCGAATTCGCCTGCACCTGGCTCCATATCCACGACTTCGAAAACCTCGACGAGAAGAGCGAACGCCACTTCCCCACCTTCGCCAGCCTCCGCGGCCCCCTCTACGAGGAAGCCATCCGCTTCTTCACCGACCTCTTCCAACACAACCGCCCCGTCCTCGCCATCCTCGACGCCGATTACGCCTTCCTCAATGAGCCCCTCGCCGCTCACTACGGCATCCCCGGCGTCCTCGGCCCCGAATGGCGCCGCGTCGACCACGTCCGCCCCTACGGCCGCGGCGGCGTCCTCGCCTTCGGCGCCACCCTCGCCAAACAATCCGGCGCCTCCCGCACCAGCCCCATCCTCCGCGGCAACTGGGTCGCCGACGTCCTCCTCGGCGACAAACTCCCGCGCCCGCCCAAGGACGTCCCCCGCCTCCCCGAGGACGAGGCCGCGGCTTCCTTGACCATGCGCCAGTTGGTCGAAAAACATAGCAGCGACCCGCGTTGCGCCAGTTGCCACGTCCGCATCGACCCTCTCGGCTACGCCCTCGAAACCTATGACGCCATCGGACGCCGTCGCTCCCACGACCTCGCCGGTCATCCCATCGATGCCCGCGCCACCCTCTTCGACGGGACCGCGGTCGCCGGCCCCGATGAACTCCGTCACTATCTCCTCACCAAAAAGCGCGACGCCTTTCTCCGCCAATTCTGCCGCAAACTCCTCGGCTACGCCCTCGGCCGCAGCGTCCAACTCTCCGACCTGCCCCTCGTCGCCGAGATGCAGCGCACCCTCCGGGAACAAAACTACCGCGTCCACGCCGCCGTCGAGACCATCGTGCTCAGCCCCCAATTCCGCCAAATCCGCGGCCAACCCATCGCCTCCACCCCCTGACCAGTCCCCACTCCCACTCCTAATCCTAATCCTAATCCTAATCCTAAACCTACTCCCCACCCGGATGCTTCACCGCCCGCAGGTCCCCTCTCCCTCTCTCCCTCTCCCCAACCCCTCGGAAACGCTTCGCCGCAGGGGGTTGGGGAGAGGGCATGGGGTGAGGGGTGCGGTCATGTCAATAGACCGACCGTGGCTGTTTAGGCGCGCCTGTGAAGTATGCGGGCTCATCCCCCTCCCCTCCCCCCCATCCCCATGAGCGATCCCACCTTCTCCCGACGCGCCTTCCTCCGTGGCCTGGGCGTCACCATGGCCTTGCCGTGGCTCGAATCCCTCCCGGTCTGGGGCGACGCCCCCTCGGCCTCCCCCCCGGCCAGCGATGCGCCCGTGCGCCTCGCCGTCCTCTTCGCCGGCAACGGCTTCCACAGCCAGGAATGGTGGGCCCGCGGCGAAGGGGATCGCCTCGAACTGGGCCAGGTCCTCACCCCCCTCGAACGGTTCCGCCGCAAACTCCTGTTCGTGCGCGGCCTTTTCAACGCCGAAGCCCTCAAAGGCAACATCCACAGCTCCCAGACGGGCAACCTCCTCTCCGGCGCTCCCCTCGCCGCCGGCGGCGAAATCCGCTCCGGCACCAGCTTCGACCAACTCATCGCCCAACACGTCGGACGTTCCACCAAAGTGCCCAGCCTGGTCCTGGGTTGTGAGAAATCCAACCCCTCCGTCCACAAGAACTACTCCATGCTCTACAGCTCCCATATCTCCTGGAGCTCCCCCACCTCCCCCCCCCCCCTCGAACTCTACCCCGCCCTCGCCTTCGACCGCCTCTTCAAGGACGAGGTCAGCCGCGGCGACCGCAGCGTGCTGGACGCCATCCTCACCGAAGCCAGCGACCTCCGCCGCCGCATCAGCACCGCCGACCAACGCAAACTCGACGAATACCTCGAGTCGGTCCGCGACGTCGAACGCCGCCTCGAACAAGCCGGCCACCAAGGCCAACTCCAAGGCTGGCGCCCCACCCTGACCACCCCCAACGTCCCGCGCCCCGCCGACGGCATCCCCCAGGACATCGCCGAGCACATGCGCCTCATGTGCGACATCCTCATCCTCGGCTTCCAAACCGACACCACCCGCGTCTGCACCCTCAAACTCAACAACGACCACAGCTCCCTCCGCTTCCCTCACCTCGGCGTCGATTACATGATCCATCACCTCCTCTCCCACAGCGACACCGCCGACTGGCTCAAAGTCAACCGGTTCTTCCTCGAACAGGTCGCCTACATCGCCCAACGCCTCGAGGCCATCCAGGAAGGCGACCGCACCCTCCTCGACAACTCCATGCTCCTCTTCTGCTCCAGCATGCTCACCGGCAACCACGACGCCACCCAACTCCCCGTCCTCCTCCTCGGGGGCGGCGGCGGACGCATCCGTGGCGGGCGCGTCCTCGATTACCGCGACGACCCGAACCGCCAAATGTGCCGCCTCTACCTCTCCCTCATGGACAAGGCCGGCGTCCGCCCCGAACGCTTCGGCGACGCCACCGAACCCCTGGCCGAAGTCTAGCGAGGCGTGACCTCAGACCCGCTCCGGCCCCCATTTTCGTGCAACGCGCCTTCGCCGTCTGGACCCCAATCTCCACGCCTCGCTCCGTAGAATCCTTGATCGTAAAACCACCGCACGAAACTTGACTCATTCGCAACAGGTTTGGGAAATCAAGGATTCTAGTGAAGCGTTGGGGAGAGGGAGAGAGGGAGAGGTCAAACCCAAACGGTTCAGGCAAGAATCCTAAATCCCAAATCCCAAATCCTAAATCCTAAGTCCTAAATCCTAAATCCTAAATCCACGCTACCGCTTCCTCTCCGGCTCCAGCGGCACCACCCACTCGTAAATCGTATGCTCCGTCACCGACCCCTCCGGATAAGGATCCTCGCTCGGCGAGAGCAGCAGGTGCTCGGTCCGCAGCGGCTTGGCGCCGCGCATCGGAAAGTCATGCGATAGGATCCGCGTCCCCGGGGGCAGCCGGGCCAGGGTGGGGCGAAGGCGCTCATTCAACTCGGGCAGCAGGTAGAGGGTGATCACGGAGGCCTCGCTCAAATCGAGCGTGAAGATGTCCTCCTGCCGGAAGGTGGTCAGATGCTCGACCTGGTTGGTCCGCGCGTTCGCGAGCGATTCGCGAATCCTCTCCGGATCGATGTCGAACCCCACCGCCCGAATCCCATACTTACGCGCTGCCGTCACCACGATCCGACCATCCCCACAACCCAAATCGTAAAGGACATCCCCCGGCCGGAGTTCCGCCATCTCGAGCATCTTCTCCACCACCCGCATCGGCGTGGCCACAAACCCGACATCCGGCTTCCGGGGCAACCCGCCCTCCCCCCCGGCCGGGGACCCTTCGAGAAAGCCCGCCAGGGCATAGGCCAGCGCCGCGTTCCAGTTCAGGTTGATGTCGTTGCCCCGGACATCCGAAGGGTCGTCCTTCCAATCCGTCGCTCTCGGATGCGGTCCTCCCACCAAATACCCCGGCCACGGCTCGTCCACCTCGTCCGCCTGCGACCGCCGATCCTGCGGGTAACGCGGCGCCGACGCCCCCAAGCCCGTCACAAACGAACGCCCGTGCACGTTCTTCCCGAAGAGATGGTGGATCGCATCGAGCGCGGTCTGGCGGTAGGTGGACTTCGGCGAAAGCCGGTAAGCCGCCTGCAACAGCATGACCTGCCGCGCCACCGACCCGTGGCACCCAGGGTAATACCGCACCCCCAGCGGACGCGCGTAGCCATGCGCCCGCGCCGTGTCCACAATCTCGTCCGCCGTCTCCAACAACCGTCCGCGCAGCCGGCTGAGCAGGATCGGATCGCGCCCTTCGCGCCCGGACCCCACATAGGTGATAATCCCCAGGTTGGCGACCGAGCCCCAATCGAAGTCCGGTTCGACCCGGGCCTCGGCCGTGGCGATGCGCCTCTCGACTTCCCGCAGCGCCTCCAAACTCCCGGTGGTCTCCCAATACTCCGCCGCCGCCCACAACCGGTCGTCCGCATCGTGCGTCGCATAGGGCGCCGTCCGAAACCCGCTCTGATCGGCCCGCGTGTTGGCCGGATGCGCCTGCAAAAACGCCCGCCCACGGCGCGCCGCGTCCTGGCATCGGTCCGCGTAAAGTGCGTCCAAGGGCCGAAAATGGCGGGCGGCCATCGACATCGCCGCCACCAGGTCCGCCGTCGCCGCGCTGCTCCAGCGAGTGAAATACCGCGCCGCGCCCTCACGCTCGGGCATCACCACCGCCCCCACGTTGGTCGTGCTCACCTTGTGGTAAACCGACCCGTCCGGTCCCTGCATCGACAGCAGCCAGTCCGTCTCCCACTTCAACTCGGCCAGGAACTCGGGCCACCCTTCCGGCACCCCCGGCAACCCCAATGGCACCTGCCGCACCGCCGGCCCGAAATCCTCCCACGCCCGAAACAACGCCCCCATCGTCACCCCCGCGTTCACCACCGACTTGTTGTAATCGCTCCCATCGTGCCACCCCCCCACCGCCGGCCGACGCTCGTGCCGACCCGTCACAAAGTCCATCCACGCATCGTTCGTGTGGCACGCCTCGTGCCCAAACACCCGACCCCCCTCCTCCCACCGCACCGCCGTCCCGCATCGCCCCAGATGGATCGCCCGCACCACCGCCGCAAACGCCCCCCGATACACCTGCGTCGATACCTGAAACGCCGCCGACTCCAGTTTCTCGTCCAAAACCAACTTGTACTCCCCCGCCTCGCGCAAGGCCGTGAAGTCGGCCGGATATAACGTCTCCCCGGTGTCCGGATTCTTCACCGGCGCCGACAACAACCCGCTTAACGCCGTGCTCCCATCCGCCAACCGCACCACCGCAAACCGCTCCGCCGGCACCCCCATCACCGCCACCTTCACCGCCTCCGGCAAATACCCCAGGGTGTTCAGGCGGATGCTCGACGCCGACTGCCCCACCGCCACCTCACCCACCCACACCCCCACCCAACCCACCCATCCCAATACCACCCTGAGCACACCACGGAACGTCGCGGGGCGCCTCGCACGAGGCGAAACCAACGGAGCACCGAAAGACGGGTTCACCCCGCCATCCTGCCTCGCTCCCCCGTTCTTGACTAGCACAACCCGCCGCCGGCTCAGGGCCAGCAATTCTCCCCAACCTGAGTCATCGCTGCGCTGGAAACGGCTGGGGGGAGGGACGGGCCTTCGCCGCGCCGAAGCGGCTTCGGCCGCGCAGGCGGGGTGAGGGGCGACGGTTCATGGAGAGTTAGATAGGGTGACAGGTTCACTCCCTGGCGCACTCCAAGAGCTTCGCCTCAACCCGGGGTGGGCGCGGTCGCGCCAGCGTCGTGGAGTGCGGCGGTGCTCCGCCGCTTTCGATTCGGGCGCGGCACCACCCCGACCGCGGTCAATCAGGGTGACAGGTTCACCTCCATGGCGCTTTGAACCCCTGAACCGTTGACGTTTCCCCTCTCCCTGTCTCCCTCCCCCCAACCTGACACAACACTTCGCTGGCATCGGTTGGGGAGAGAATGGCTGGGCCCGGGCGGCCCCGGCTTGACCCCGCCGCCGCCACTCCTATGGTGGAGGCATCGTGCATTCCGACCGCCCACCGCCGCGCCCCCCCCACACCCTCGCCCTCCTCGCCCTCAGCCTCCTCCTCGCCTGCACCCGCCCTCACGCCGCCGAGATCACCCTCCTTAACGCCTCCTACGACCCCACCCGGGAACTCTACGCCGACATCAATGCGGCCTTCGCCCGCACCTGGAAGAGCAAGACCGGCGATACCGTCCTCATCCAACAATCCCACGCCGGCTCCGGCAAACAGGCCCGCTCCGTCATCGACGGCCTCGCCGCGGACGTCGTGACCCTCGCCCTGGCCTACGACATCGACGCCATCGCCGCCAAAGGACGCCTCCTCCCGGCGGACTGGCAGAGGCAACTCCCCCACAATAGCGCCCCCTACACTTCCACCATCGTCTTCCTCGTCCGCAAAGGTAACCCCAAGCACCTCCGCGAATGGCGCGACCTCGCCCGCCCAGGGGTCCGCGTCATCACCCCCAACCCCAAAACCTCCGGCGGCGCCCGCTGGAACTACCTCGCCGCCTGGGCCGCCGCCCTCCGCGATCATGACGGCGACGAAGCCAAGGCGCGCGATGCCATGACCCGCCTGTTCCGCAACGTGCCCGTCCTCGACTCCGGAGCCCGCGCCTCCACCACCACCTTCGTCGTCCGCCGCATCGGCGACGTCCTCCTCTCCTGGGAAAACGAAGCCCTCCTCACCGTCAAGGAATGGGGAGCCGACCAGTTCGAAATCGTCGTCCCCTCGGTCAGCATCCTGGCCGAACCGCCCGTCGCCGTCGTCGAAAAGAACGCCCGCCGCCATGGCACCGAGGCAGTGGCCCGCGCCTACCTCGAATTCCTCTACTCCGACGAAGGACAGGACCTTGCCGGCCGGCACTTCTACCGGCCCCGCTCGCCCGACGCCGCCAAGAAATACCTCGCTCACTTCCCCGCCGTCCACCTCGTCACGGTCGACGAGGCCTTCGGCGGCTGGGCCGCCGCCCACGATAAGCACTTCCGCGAAGGCGCCATCTTCGACCAAATCAGCCGCCGCTGAACCCTCCCACGGACCTCTCCTCCCCGATCCCCATGGGGGCAACGAATCGTTTGCCTTCCCCGCTCCGACCGCTACCCTCCACGCGGTTCGCCTGCGCGACCCGACGCTACCATGAATCGTCTCGCTCACCGCCTCGCCCTCGCCCTCCTCCTCGCCACCGCCCCGGCCACCTGCCTCCCGCTCCCCGCCGCCCCCGCCCCTCCCCCCAAGGTCTATCGCGCCCAAATCGAACCCCACTGGTTCGACCTCAACCGTCGCTTCTGGTACCGCAACCTCCTCCCCAACAACACCCTCGAGTTCATCGTCGTCGATGCCACCCTCGGCCAACGCTCGCGCGCCTTCGACCACGGCCGCGTGGCCGATGCCCTGGCCAAAGCTACCCGCCGCGAAATCCGTCCCAACCAACTCCCCATCGATACCCTCGAATTCCCAACCAACTCCTCCCACGTCCGCCTCGCCGGACCCGCGGGCACCTGGACCCTCGACCTCACGTCCTACGAACTCACCCCCGCCTCCGGACCCGAACCCGCCTCCCTCCCCTTCGACCGCCAACCCCGCCCCTCCCGCCGCACCGGCGCCGAAACCGAAATCGTCCTCGTCAACCGCCTCGACTCCGACGTCGAAGTCTTCTGGATCGACCCCGAAGGCAACCGCCAATCCTACGGCACCCTCAAACCCGGCGCGGAACGCCGCCAACATACCTTCGCCGGCCACGTCTGGCTCGTCACCCGCCCGGGCACCGGCATCGTCGCCGTCTTCGAAGCCACCGAATCCGCAGCCCGCGCCCTCATCGAGGACCGCGAACCGGAACGCCGACGCCCCAGCCGCCGACGCGGCACGTCCCCTGACGCCGACACCCCACCCTCCGCCGTCCCCTCCCCCGACGGCCGCTGGGAAGCCTTCGTCCGTGACCACAACCTCTGGCTCCGACCCGCCGGCGGTTCCGAGGCCCGTCCCCTTAGCTTCGACGGCAGCCCCGGCCACACCTTCCGTCGCGACGCCTCCCGCGACCGCTTGGTCGGCATGGAATACGAACGGCCCGATTTCCCCGACTCCCTGCCCGAAGTGTTCTGGTCCCCCGACTCCCAACGCCTGGTCGCCCTCCAAACCACCGTCGTCCCCGAGCGCCGCGTCTACCTGGTCGAATCCACCCCTCGCGACCAACTCCAACCCAAACTCCAGTCCTATCCTTACCTGAAAGCCGGCGACACCCTCCCCGTCGCCACCCCCCGGCTCTTCGAAGCCGCCAGCGGGCGGGAACTCCCCGTCCGCCGCGATCTCTTCCCCAACCCCTGGAGCCTCGAAGGTTTCCGCTGGTCCAAAGACAACACCCGATTCACCTTCGTCTACAACGAACGCGGACACCAAGTGCTCCGATTGCTCTCCATCGACGCCGCCTCCGGTCACGTCCGCACCGTCATCGAGGAAACCAGCAAGACCTTCATCGATTACTCGGGCAAGTTCCTCTGCGAATGGCTCAGTGACGACGCCGTGCTCTGGATGTCCGAACGGGACGGATGGAACCACCTCTACCTCTACGACGCCCCCACTGGCACCCTCAAAGGCCAGGTCACGCGAGGCGCCTGGAATGTCCGCGCCTTCGAACGCGCCGACCTCGATCAAGGCCAGGTCTGGTTCCGCGCCGTCGGCCTGCGCCCCGAGGAAGACCCCTACCACGTCCACCACGCCCGCGTGAACCTCGATGGCACCGGGCTCACCGTGCTGACGGCCGGCGACGGCACCCACACGGTCCAGTGGTCGCCTGACCGCCGGTTCTTCATCGACACCTGGTCCCGCGTGGATCTTCCCCCCCGCCACGTGCTGCGCTCCGCTCGCGACGGCCAGGAAGTGTGCGCGCTCGAGCAAGCCGACGCCTCCGAAATCCTGCAAGCCCGCCGCCGCCTCCCCGAACGCTGGGTGGCCAAAGGCCGCGACGGCACCACCGACATCCACGGCATCATCCACCGACCCCGCGACTTCGATCCCGCCCGCCGCTACCCCGTCCTCGAAAACATCTACGCCGGACCCCACGACCACCATGTGCCCAAGGCCTTCCGCGCCGAATACCGCCACCAGCAGGCCCTCGCCGACCGCGGCTTCATCGTGGTCCAAATCGACGGCATGGGCACCTCCTGGCGATCCAAGGCCTTCCACGACGTCTGCTGGCGCAACCTCCGCGACGCCGGCTTCCCCGACCGCATCGCCTGGATGAAGGCCGCCGCCGTCCGGTTCCCCGAAATGGACCTCGCCCGCGTCGGCATCTACGGCGGCTCCGCCGGCGGCCAAAACGCCATGGCCGCCCTCGTCTGGCACGGCGACTTCTACCGCGTCGCCGTGGCCGACTGCGGCTGCCACGACAACCGCCTCGATAAGATCTGGTGGAACGAACAATGGATGGGCTGGCCCGTGGGCCCCCACTACGCGGAAAACTCCAACACCGCCAACGCCCACCGCCTCCAGGGCCACCTCCTCCTCATCGTCGGCGAACTCGACAAAAACGTCGACCCCGCCACCACCCTCCAGGCCGCCGCCGCCCTCGTCAAAGCCGACAAAGACTTCGAACTGCTCGTCGTCCCAGGCGCCGGCCATGGCTCCGCCGAAACCCCATACGGCACCCGCCGCCGCACCGAGTTCTTCCTCCGCCACCTCCAACCCCCAACGCGTCAGTGATGTATGACTTATGATTTGTGATTTGTGACTCTTCGGTCCACCGACTCACTCACCGACCCACTGCCCCACCGCCCCACCGCCCCACTGACCCACTGACCCACTGACCCACTGACCCACTGACCCACTGACCAACTGACCCACTGACCCACTGCCCCACCGCCCCACTGCCCCACTGCCCCACTGACTCACCGCCCCACCCCTCCCCCCCATGGCTTCCCCCCATCCGCACGCCCTCTCCGGACATCCCCAAGGCCTCTACACCCTTTTCTTCACCGAGTTATGGGAGCGCTTCTCCTACTACGGCATGCGCGCGCTCCTCACCCTCTTCATGGTTGCCCCCATCGCCACCGGCGGTCTCGGCTACGACACCAAGCGGGCCGCCATCATCTATGGCACCTACACCATGAGCGTCTACATGCTCTCCATTCCCGGCGGCTACATCGCCGATAACTTCCTTGGCGCCCGCCTCTCGGTCCTTTATGGCGGCATCATCATCGCCGCCGGACACTTCACCCTCGCGCTGCGATCCGAATCCACCTTCTACTTGGGACTCGTCCTCATCGCCCTCGGCACTGGCCTCCTCAAGCCCAACATCAGCACCATGGTCGGCAGCCTCTATGACCCCAAGGACACCCGCCGCGACGCCGGCTTCTCCATCTTCTACATGGGCATCAACATCGGAGCCTTCAGCGCCCCCCTGGTCACGGGCTGGCTCGCCCAACACCAGGACTTCAAGGACCTCCTCCTCCGCTGGGGGTTCGACCCCAACCACTCCTGGCACTGGGGCTTTGCCGCCGCCGGCGTCGGCATGACCATCGGACTCATCGTCTATCTCCTCACCGGCCATCGCCTCCGCCAGGTTGGCCACGCGCCCCCGCCCAGCACGCCCCGCCCCTGGGGCACCCTCAGCCTGGTCCTCCTCGGCGCCGGCGCCTTCTTCGCCCTCGTCCGGCTCTCTGACGAAAACCCCCGCTACGAGTGGATCCGCTACGGCTACGTGGTCGTCCCCCTGCTCGCCATCGTCTGGTTCGGCACCCGTCCCGACATGAACGTCCGCAGGGTCGCCGCCGTCCTCGTCTTCTCCCTCGCCGCCCTCGTCTTCTGGGCCATCTTCGAGCAGGCGGGCTCCGCCATCTCCCTCTTCGGCGACCAACTCACCCGCACCGAATTCCTCGGCTACCAGTTCCCCTCCGCCTGGTTCCAATCGGTCAACTCCCTCTTCGTCATGCTCCTCGCCCCCGTCTTCGCGTGGATCTGGGTCCGGCTCGGCGACCGCCAACCGTCCTCGCCCATGAAGTTCGTCGTGGGCCTCATCTTCCTGGGCGTGTCCTTCCTCCTCATGGTCCCGGCCGCCAAACTGACCGTCGAAGGCAAGGTCAGTCCCCTCTGGATCGTCGGCCTCTTCTTCCTTCAAACCGTGGGCGAACTCTGCCTCAGCCCCGTCGGCCTCAGCACCATGACCAAACTCGCGCCCCCTTCCTTGCTCGGCCTCGTCATGGGCATCTGGTTCCTCGCCGCCGCCCTCGGCAATAAACTCGCCGGCGTGCTCGCCGAGGACTTCGACCCCAGCCAACCCGCCTCTCTTGCCAGTTACTTCCTCCACCAAGCACTCTGGGTCGGCCTCGCCACCGCCGCCCTCCTCGCCTGCGTGCCCTGGCTCAAGAAACTCATGGGCGGCGTGAAGTGAACCGGCCGCCGACCGGGCCCCTCACTGGAAGACCGCCACCGCCAACCCGGTCCGCGCCCGAATCACCGCCGCAATCGCCTCCAAACCCGCCCCCTCCAGCCGGGTCGCAAACGTCTCCGGCGTCGGCCGCGCCACCGTGTAAGCATGCACCTCCTTGATCCGCCCCCCCGCGCGCACCAAGTCGTTCAGCCGCCCGCAATAAGCCTCGATCTCCGCCGCCGACGGCCCCTCCCCATGCACCCGCAAGAATAGGCTCTGGATCACAATCGGCCGCACCCGCGCCGTCAGCAGCAGATTCTTGAGTATGCGCTCGTAGCGAATGCTCGTCCGGTTCACCAAACGGTAATACGCCTCCGTCCCCGCATCCAACTTCCCCCACACCTCCCCCTCGTGCCCGTCCATGATCTCCAAACCCCGGCGCACCTCCCGCTTGTCCAACCCCGCCGCATCCGTAATCAGCACGATCTTCGCCCCCTCCAACCCCTCCGCCCGCTTCACCTCCACCACCGCCTGCACGCAGTCCGCAAAGTTCGCCACCATCGTCGGCTCGCCGTCCCCGCTGAACGCCACGTCCTTGATCGCCCGCGCCCATCCCGCCGGAAGATCCCGAAACCGTGCCTGCCCCGCCCACCCCCCCGCCCGCACAAACCGAATCAACGCCGTCAACTCCTCCCGCATCCGCCCCAAATCCACCCGCAGCGCCCTCGGCGGCGTCCGCCGGTCCACCTCGCAATAGATGCAATCGAAGTTGCACACCTTGTCCGGATTCAAATTCACCCCCAGCGACAAACCCTGCGAACGCCGGGAAATCACCGGATACACATACGTAAACTCCGCATACTGACGGGAATGATCCCGCACCGCAGGAAGCGAGGCCGTCACCGCAGTCGGTCCGTCAGTCATGGCCATCCCCTCCACGCCGCGGCCCCTGCAAACCGACCCGCTTCCGCCAGAGCTCCCGCGGCCTGAAGATCCCCACCGGCGTGATGATGCCCGTCACCAGCTCCGGCGGGGTCACGTCAAACCCGGGATTGCGCGCCGGACTGTTCGGATTGGCCACCCGCACCTGCACCGCCGGCCGGCTCCGGGACCCCACCGGCACCCCCCATGCCCCCAACACCTCCAACTCGTCCCGCTCTTCAATCGGTATGTCCGCCCCGGCCCGAAGATCCCAGTCAATCGTCGAGAGCGGAATCGCCACGTAAAAGGGAATTCGATGCCGATGCGCCAACACCGCTTTCGTGTAGGTCCCAATCTTGTTCGCCACCTCACCCGTCCGCCCCAACACCCGGTCGCTCCCCACGATCACCAGGTCCACCTCCCCCCGCTGCATCAAATGACCCGCCGCATTGTCCGCAATCACGTGATGCGCCACCCCCTGCTGTGCCAACTCCCACGCCGTCAGCGTCGCCCCCTGCCCCCGCGGCCGCGTCTCGTCGCAAAACACGTGAAACCGCCGGCCCTCCGCTTGCGCGGCATACAGAGGCGCCGTCGCCGTCCCCACATCCACGCAGGCCAGCCACCCCGCATTGCAGTGCGTCAACACCCGCATCCCCTCCCGAATCAGCGACGCCCCCTGCCGCCCAATCGCCTCACACTCCGCCACGCTCCGGTCCGCAAAGGCCTCCGCCGCCCGCCACGCCCGCGCCTGCCGTTCCGCCACGGTCGTGCCCTCCGCCAACGCCCGTCGCACCTCCCCCAAGGCGTTGACCGGATCCACCGCCGTCGGACGCGCCTCCGCCAGCGTGGCCTGCACCCGGTCCAACTCCCGCTCCAACCCCGCCAGACTGGCCCCGCGGAACGCCCGTGCCCCCTGCGCCAACCCATAGGCCGCCGTCGCCGCTATCGCCGGCGCCCCCCGCACCGCCATCGCCCGAATCGCCGCCGCCGTTTCCAGGTAGCTCCGCATCCCCACAATCCGAAACCGGTGCGGCAGCAACCGTTGGTCAATCAGCCGCACCTCGTTCCTCCGCACGTCGAACGTCACCGTCCGCACCCGACGCGACCACCTGCCAACCCGAACATTCATCCCCGTCAGTCAATCCGAATGTCGATGCGCTTGATCCGCTCCCGAATCGGCTTGAACGCCGGATGCTTGCGGAACGCCGCCAGGTCCGGATCCCGCCGCAGCCATCTGAAATCCCGATACCCAAGGTCGATCGCCCGGTGCAACGCCTCGGCCGCCCGCTCCATCTGACCCGTCAACGCGTAACTGCAAGCCAGATTATAGTGACTCAAATCGCTCTCCGGCCGCAATCGCACCAACTCCTCGTCCACTTCCAACCCCTCCAGGAAACGACCCCGCCGCGTGTAGTTGTCCCCCAAGGCCTGCAACGCCTCCAAAAACGCCGGGTCGCGCCGACGCACCCCCTCCAGGAACCCAATCTCCAGATCGAGACTGCGCGCTTCCTGGCGACTCAGGCGTTGGGGCTTATCCGGGGTGTCAGCCATCGTGCCGGCGAATCATTGCACAGCACCCCCGGGTGTCAAGAAACGGGACACGCCTGTTCGCCTCTGCGCCTGGGGACCCGCAAGCCGGAGAGGTCACAGACCGGGTGAGGGGCCGTCCGAGTCTCAGAATGAGGATGGCTGCGCCCCCAGGACGCACCCTTGACACTGGCATCTGTTCTGCTAGGCAACTCAGTGCGGTTCGCGGAAGGCAAGCAGACGTGAACGCAACAGTCCTCATACATAACCGATGCCTTCTGCGTGGTTCACGGCCGCCCACGGTAAACCACAAACCAACACAGAAAGGCAGTGTTAAGTATGCAACTCAAAACTCAGCGCAAATCCGGCTTCACCCTCGTGGAAATCATGATCGTGGTGGCCATCATCGGTCTCCTCGCGGCTATTGCGATTCCGAACTTCGTCCGGGCCCGCACAACCGCCCAGAAGAACGCATGCATCAATAACTTGCGCCAAATCGACGGCGCCAAGGAACAGTGGGCGCTGGAAAACAAAAAGGTCACCGGCGATACCGTCGGCAACGGCGACGTCACCCCCTACCTCAAGGGCAATACCATGCCGTCCTGCCCCTCCAGCGGCACCTATACTCCTAACGCCGTCGGCACCTCCCCCGGCTGCAGCAAGTCGGCTGACGGACACACCCTGTAACGTGTCCTGACCGTCCAGTCTTAGCAGGCAACCACAGGCCTGGGTGACTCCACCCAGGCCTGTTGGCTTTTATACCCATCTCCCGCCCCGTCCCCCATCCCTCCACCCCTCCCGAAACGTGATCTTGCCCCGCCCTTGTGATTCAATTCCCCCCGCATGACCGCTCTGCGTCGACGCTGGATTCTGGCACTCGGGGCCGCGCTGATGCTCATCGCCGCGTGGCCCACCACCCGCCTCTGGCGCACCGAACGCGCCCTCCGCCATTACCGCGCCACCCTCGCCGCCCGCGGCGAACCCATGACGGCTGCTGAACTCGCGCCCCTCTCCACTCCCGCGGCCCGGCAAGCCGCCGCCCAACTCGCCTCCGCCCTCAACCAAGGACGTCCCCTGGGCAACCGAACCGATCTCCCCGGCCTCATGCGCTTCGTGGCCCAGGGCCTCGCCCTCCCCGCCACCCGCCAGGACGAACTCCAGACCGACCTCGGTAGCCATAGCCCCTGGCCAGCCCTCGAACTCGAAATGCCCATCCACCGAGATCGCCTCCAAACCGCAATCCACATTCTCGCACGCGCCCCTGCCCTCGATTTCGATGTCCGCTACGAACAAGGCGTCGACCTCGCCCTCCCCCACCTCCAATCCCTGCGCGACCTGGCACGCCTGCTCGGTCTCTCCACCGCCCTCCACCTCCGAGCCGGCGACCCCGCCGCGGCCACCGCCGACCTCTGCACCCTCCTCGCCGCGGCCCACGCCTGCCGCGGCGAAGCCACCACCGTGTCCCAGTGGACCCGCGTGTCCATGTGCTCCATCGCCGCCAGCGCCACCTGGGACCTCCTCCAGTCCGATCGGGTAACCCGCGCCGACCTCGAACGCGTCCAAGCCGCCTGGGCCCCACTCCAGTTCCTGGACCCTATGGCCCGCAGCCTGGAACGAGAACGCCTCGTCCAACACGACTTCTACGAACGCCTCCGCACCCAACCAGGCTTCCGTCGACGCGCCTTCCAAAACGCCCTCGGCGCCAGCGGACCCGCCCCCGCCCCGGCGCCTCGTGGCACCGTCGCCGCCACCGCCACCCTCACGGGCCTCGCCGAACAAACCGGATCTGTCCTCGCACGCTCCGGCGAACTCACCCGGCTCTGGCTCCTCGAGTCCCTCTGGTCCTCCTTCTGGGCCTACGAGGACGAACTCCGCGCCCTCCAGGCACTCCAAGCGCAGTTGGAAGGCCTGCGCGCCGCCGCCGCCGGCCAACCCTTCGCCCCCATCCTCCGCCACCTCGACAACCTGCTGCAAACCACCCGCGAAACCCGGGCCCTCAACTTCCTCCAACCCGCGTTCGCGCACCAGTTCTCCTCCTCCACCCGCACCCTCAGCCGCCCCATGCTCGCCGAAACCCAACGCCGCCTCGTCACCACCGCCCTCGCCCTCCACCGCTACCGCCTCCACCACGGCTCCTGGCCTGCCCACCTCGACCTCCTCATCCCCCAGTTCCTCCCCTCCCTGCCCCTCGACCCCTACGACGCCCAACCCATCCGCTATCGCCCCCAACCCGATGGACGACTCCTCCTCTACTCCGTCGGCGAAGACGCCATCGATCAGGGCGGCGATCCCACCCCGGCTGAAGGCAACCCCAATCAACCCTCCTTCTGGCGCGGCCGCGACCTGGTCTGGCCGCGGCCCGCCAACGCCGCCGAAGTCGCCGCCTACCTCACCCGCCGCCCCCCACCCGTGAACCCCACCCCACCGCGGTCCGCCCCGCCATCCCCGCCCCGCCGCCGCCCGCCCCCCGCCCCCCGCCGGCCACGCCCCGCGGTTCAGGGAAGCTCGATCGCCCGGTAGAAGCGCCTCGGCGCGTTCGCAGACTCGCGATCGACGAACAGGTACGGCGACTCGGGGAGCGCGATTTCAGCCAGCGTCCTCCACTCCTCCGGAGCCAGCTCCGTGGCGTACTCAATGCGATGGGTCGCTCCGACGCGACCCGTAATCGTCAGCCCGGCATACAGGGCCAGGGACAGGCTGGGCGGTTGCGTGAACGTCGCCGACACCGCGAAGCTGTCGGCCAGAGCGCTGAAATTGTCGCCGCTCGTGCCGCCCGAAAACAACACCGCCCCATTCGGCAGCAAGGCCGTCCCCGCCCCGTAGAGGCTGTAGGAACTCGGCCGGCGCGCGTCATTCTGAGTCGTCACCATGGCCCCAGTGGTGCAATCGATCCGCCGCATGACCACCGTTCCGCTCGCCTGCATTCCCACCAGGTAGACGTCGTTACCCTCGGCCGGACAATAGGGGCCATAAAGGGCTTCGTCGGAACCCAAAGGAAGAGCCGGCGTGATGGCCAAGGGGGCAAACCCCTTCGCGGCCGGGTCGAAGACGATGAACTCATATTGCGCCGCCTTGTAGGCGAGAAACCCGTACTTGCCGTTCGGCATGCGGCGGCTGTCCGTGGGCTGGTAATCAGCAACCAGATTCCAGCCCGGGTTGGCGTCGAACCAGGAGGCCAGCGGGCTGAACGTGTTCTCGCTGGGACTATACACCTCCGGGGAGGGTTCGAGGGCGCCGCCCGTGTAAAAGATGCCCCCCACCACCACCCCGGTGCCGTCGGAACACGGCAGGACAAAGCAACCCGCCCGCGCGGTGGTCAGCGGTCCCGTCGCAGAGAACACACCGGTCGCGGGATCGTAGAGCTCGCCGTAACTGTAGGCGTCATTGTGGGTCCACCAACCCCCAGCGACCAGGACCTTGCCGCTGCTAAGCGTGCCGGCCCCGGCAAAGGCCCGAAATCGCACCAGGCCTCCGGTGGGCGTAAACGTTCCCGTGGCGGGATCGAACAACTCCCCATCGCCGAAGGCGGGAATGCCCCAATCCGCGCTCCCACCCGCCAGCAGGATCCGACCATCCGCCAGCCGAGCGATCAGCCCGGCGTCGTGGCTGAAGTTCATCGACAGGCTCGAATATTGACCCGTTCCGGGGTCAAAGATCTCGGCGGAGGAAAGCGAGACGAACCCGGGACCATGCCCTCCGAAGACCGCGATCTTGCCGCCGGGCAGGCTGGCGATCAGATGGCCCATGCGCGCCTGATTCAGCGCGCCCGTGACGTTGACGGCAGCCTCCTGCGCCGACAAGGCGGTGGCCAGCACCAAACAGGCCGGGAGGGTCCAAGAGAATGAGTGACTATTCATAAGATGAACCTGTACTGCATTGATGCATCGAACGCGAGACTAATGCTCAGCGCGGGGCCCTCAAAACGCCTCCTCGACAAGGTGACAGGTTCACTGCCCACCCCTCCCGCATAGGGTGACAGGTTCACGGTCGCCCTGCTCGTAGTCCGTGGACAATCCCCGATGCACGTGCATTGGCGATTGTCCACGAACCGCGGATACCGCCTCTGTCTCGCGACCGGACATCGGTCGGGTGCGAACTGGGTGACAGGTTCACTGCCCAGGTGCGAACTGGGTGACAGGTTCACTGCCCACGCTCGACCGCATGCAGACCATCAGCCGCCAAGTCATCTTCGGAACCCTCCCGGATACTCGCCAACGCAAACGCCTAACCAAAAAAGTCTTGGGCACTGTCTAAGCGCCATTCGTGACAGGCTCGACATCGCGTTCGTCCATGCCCGACAACCTCCCTCCCCGCCCTCTTGATCTTGATCTAATCCCATCCCCCAGGAACACTCCCCCCAGCCCGTTCCGACCATGAACAACCTGCCGCTCACCCGCATGGCATCCGATCCGCCGCGGGGACGGATCGACTGATCGCGAGAACCCCTATGCACCGGGCTTCCATGACCCGTCGGACCGCGCTTCGGCACCGGTTCCCTCGCGATGTCAACTAACACGACAACGCCACCCCACCACCCCCCGAGGCCGCATCCCCACCTGCCGCCTCGGCTTCGATTACTCTTCGTCTTCCTCGCCTTGAGCCTGGTCATCCTCACCTTCTGGAAACAACGACAGGCCTCGAAGCCAAATGCCCCCGGTCGCGACCTCGACGCCCTCACCCGCCAACTCGAATCCCTCCTGGCCCGCGAAGAGGCCCTGGACCAAACCCTCTGGGCCCCCGACCTCCTCGCCCAACAGGCCGGCTCCGTCATCGAAGACCTCTGGGACGAACTCAACGCCAGCACCAACCGACTCAACCTGCTGGCCCAGTGGCCCATCGAGATCACCCCGCCGACGTTCGCCACCCCTAGCACCCTCCCCCACGGCCTCCGCGCCTTTGCCAGCCTTGGCCCGGGCAACCCGTGGACCGCCGCCGACTGGGCACACCATCTCCACCAAGCCTCCGCCGACGGCTGGATCCTCGAACAACTCGAGTTCCGCCACGAGCAATTCGACCCCGATCCCGCTGGCCAACCCGCACATAGCCGCTTCTACTTCGTCGCCCACCTCACCCAACCCGCCCGCGAACACCGCGCCGCCTTCCGCGGACACCTCACGGTCCACTGGGCCCCCCCCCCTCCCACCGCAGCCACCCCACCCCGTCCCACCCTCCGCCACGTCGACGCCCGGGAATTGTCCCTCGTCACCCGCCACGGCCCCTTACCCTTCACCCCCTGGCTCGAAGAACGCGTCGACCCTCCGCCCGGCACCTTCTTCATCGATCCCCTGCTCCTCCGCGACCTCGATGGCGACGGCCGCTCCGAGATCATCCTCGCCGCCGCCAACCGCGTCTTTCGTCTCGAGGCCAACGGGCAGTTCGCCAGCGCCCCCCTCTGCCGCTATCCCCCGGGACTGCTCTTCACCGCCGTCCTCGAGGACTTCGACCGCGACGGAGCCGCCGACCTCCTCCTCGCGCGGTTCGAAGGCCTGATCCTCTATCGCGGCTCTCCCACCGGCACCTTCGACCTGCCTGGCCGCCTCGTCTGGGCGGCCGAACCACGCCTCAAATACGGGCAAGTTCTCACCTGCGGCGACGTGGACGGCGACGGCGACCTCGATGTCTGGCTGGGCCAATACAAACCCCCCTACGCCCGCGGCCAAATGCCCACCCCCTGGCATGACGCCAACGACGGCCATCCCTCCTGGCTCCTCCTCAACGACGGCCGCGGCAACCTCTCGGACGCCACCGCCGCCGCCGGCCTCACCCTCAAACGCCACCGCCGCACCTACAGCGCGTCCTTCGCCGACCTTGACGCCGATGGCGACCTCGACCTCGCGGTGGTCAGCGACTTCGCGGGCGTCGATTTCTACGCCAACGACGGACACGGCCGCTTCCAAGACGTCACCGCCACCTGGGCCCCGGTCCGTCACGCCTTCGGCATGGCCCACACCCTGGCCGACTTCGACGCCGATGGCCGCGCCGACTTCCTCATGATGGGCATGCAATGCCCCACGCCCCAGCGCCTCGGCCACTTGCGCCTCCAACGACCAGGATTCCAATCCATGGACGCCCACCGCGGACTCATGATCGAGGGCAATCGCCTGTTCCGCGGACGCCCGGACGGCGGCTTCGCCCCCAGCCCGCTCAATCCAACCATCGCACGCTCCGGGTGGTCCTGGGGCGTCACCGCCCCCGACCTCGACCTCGACGGCTTCCCCGACGCCTACATCAGCACCGGCCACGAAACCCATGCCTCCGTCCGCGATTACGAAACCGAATTCTGGCGCCACGACATCTACGTCGCCGGCTCCCAAGAAGACCCCATGATCGACGCCTACTTCCGCCTCCGCGCCGCTGAAACCCGCGACCGCGGCTGGTCTTATGGAGGATGGGAGAAAAACAAGCTCTTCCTCAACCGCCACGGTCAGTCGTTCCTCGAAACCGGCCACCTCCTCGGCCTCGCCCTCGAAGCCGATTGCCGCAACGTGGCCAGCGACGACCTCGACGCCGACGGCCGCCCAGACCTGCTGGTCACCACCTTCGAGGCCTGGCCCCTCCGCCAACAAACCCTCCGCATCTACCGCAACCAACTCGAACCCGCCCATTGGATCGGACTCCGCCTCCTCAGCGCCGAAGGTCGATCCCCCCTCGGCGCTGAAATCATCGTCACCTGGCCAGGAGGCAAAGCCTCCCGCCATCTGCTCACCGGTGATTCACATCGCGTCCAGCACGCCCCGGTCGCCCTCTTCGGACTGGGCCCTCACTCCCACGTCGAACAACTCGACATCCGCTGGCCTGGCGGCCGCCGCACCACCCTGCCCCGCCCCGCCCCCAACCGCTACCACACCGCCTCCCCCTAAACTCGGCGGTTGGCAAATCGGCCGCGGCGAACGATAGTTGCACCCATTCTTTGCATGACCCGTTCTTCAATCCACAGGAAGATCAATCGGGCCGCCGGCCCGGCCCGACGCTGGGCCTCACCTCTCGGCGCCCTCCTGCTCGCCGCTGCCCCCCTCGCCCTCAACGCCTCGCCCGTTGACTTCGAACAGGACATCCGTCCCATCCTCAACGATAACTGCCTGATCTGCCACGGGCCCGACGAGCAAAAGCGCAAAGGCGGCCTCCGCCTCGACCTCCAATCCGAAGCCTACAAACCGGGTAAGTCCGACCTCCCCGCCATCGTCCCCGGACAGCCCGATCAAAGCGAACTCTTCCGCCGGGTCGTCACCACCGACGAGGACGACCGCATGCCCCCAGCCAAGACCGGCAAACAGCTCACCCCCGCCCAGATCGACCTCCTCCGACAGTGGATCGCCCAAGGAGCCCCCTGGAAAGACCACTGGGCCTTCGCCCCCGTCACCCAGCCCACCCCACCCGCCGTCCGCCAGACCGCCTGGATCCGTAACGACATCGACCGTTTCATCCTCGCCCGCCTCGAGGCCGAAGGCCTCACCCCAGCCCCCGAGGCCGACCGGCGCACCCTCATCCGCCGACTCTGCTTCGACCTCACCGGACTCCCCCCCGCCCCCGCCGAGGTCGAAGCCTTCGTCCGCGACCCCGACGACCGCGCCTACGAACGCCTGGTTGACCGTCTCCTCGCCTCGCCCCATTACGGGGAACGCATCGCCAGTTGGTGGCTCGACCTGGCACGCTACGCCGACTCCAACGGCTATCAAGTCGACCTCACCCGTTCGATCTGGCCCTACCGCGACTGGGTCGTCCGAGCCTTCAATCGCAACCAACCCTTCGACCAGTTCACCATCGAACAACTGGCGGGCGACCTCCTCCCGGAGCCGACCCTCGAACAACGCATCGCCACGGGCTTCCATCGCAATACCAAAATCAACGACGAGGGAGGCGGCGATGCCGAGGAATACCGCACCAAGGCGGTCAAGGACCGCGTAGCCACCACCGCCACGACCTGGCTGGGCCTCACCATGATGTGCGCCGAGTGCCACACCCATAAATACGATCCCATCACCCAAGAGGAGTACTATCGGTTCTACGCCTTCTTCAACAGCACCACCGACGGCGGCAACTACAACGTCGAACCCACCCTCGCCGTCCCCGCCCCCGACCGCCGCCGCCAACGCGCTTACCTCGATGCCCAGCTCGCTGCCGCCTCCCAATCCAAATCCTCCCTCGAATCTCACCTCGCCGGAACCCAGGCCGCCTGGGAAGAATCCGTCCGCACCCAACCCCCCGCCTGGGAGTTCCTCACCCTCACCAACCTCATCTCCACCGGCGGCTCCACCTACACCAACCTCCCCGACGCCTCCGTCCTCGCCACCGGCCTCAACCCCATCTACGACACCATCACCTTCGAAGCCGACTCCACCCTCGAAACCATCACCGGCGTCCTCCTCGAAGTCCTCCCCGACCCCAGCCTCCCCAAAAACGGCCCGGGCCGCTGGGGGCAATCCGGGAATTTCATCCTCGACGAGTTCGCCCTCTGGGCCACCCCACGCCACGGAGCCGCCGTCGACGCCTCTACCAACGTGTTCTTCAGCACCGCGGTCGCCGACTGGGAACAACTCTACTACCGCGCCGAACACGCCGTGGATCGCAACCCCAAAACCGGCTGGGCCATCGGCCCCCGCTTCGGCCAACGCCATTTCCTGATCGCCACCCCGCGCCAACCCATCGCCCACCCAGGCGGCGCTCGGCTCGGATTCAAATTCGAAAGCTACCATGGCAACAGCCACGTCGTCGGCCGCTGGCGGGTGGCGGTCACCCGGGCCCCCGACCCGACCGCCTGTTGGCCCGTCACGGACGATCTCCGCGCCCTCCTCGAGATTCCGGCCGCCCAACGTGACGCCGCTCAACAACAGGCCGTCATGGCCGCGCATCGCTCGAGCTCGCCCGAATACCGCCGGCTCGAAAAGGAACTCCACCGTCTAACCCTCCGGATCCAGGAGCTGGAACAGGCCAAGCCCGCCACCCTGGTCATGCAGGAACGTAAAGAACCCCGCGAATCCTACGTGCACCTGCGCGGCGATTTCCTCTCCAAAGGCCCCGTCGTCACCCCAGGCGTCCCCGCCTTCCTGCCCCCCTTGCCCGCCGACGAACCGCCCAACCGCCTCACCCTCGCCCGCTGGCTGGTCAGCCCCGCCAACCCCCTCACCCCTCGCGTGACCGCCAACCGCCTCTGGGAACGCTTCTTCGGCACCGGCCTCGTCAAGACCTCCGAAGACTTCGGCAAACAGGCCGAATCACCCTCCCACCCCGACCTGCTCGACTGGCTGGCCAGCCAACTCGTCTACAACGGCTGGAACCTCCAAGCCCTCCAACGCCAAATCCTCCTCTCCGCCTCCTACCGCCAAAGCGCCGCCGTCGATGCCCGCAAACTCGAACACGACCTCTTCAACCGCCTCCTCGCCCGCGGACCCCGCTTCCGCCTCGACGCCGAAGCCATCCGCGACCAAGCCCTCGCCATCAGCGGCCTCCTCGTCCCCGACCTCGGCGGCCCCAGCGTCTACCCCGCCCAAATCCCCAACCTCTGGAAGGAAATCGGCTTCCTCCGCCCGGAGATCGGCATGGACGAATGGCCCGCAAGCGAAGGCCCCGATCTCTATCGCCGCGCCCTCTACACCTTCTGGCGCCGAGTCTGCACCTACCCCACCTTCGCCACCTTCGATGCCCCCAGCCGCGACGTCTGCCTCGCCCGCCGGCCTCGCACCAACACCCCCCTCCAAGCCCTCGCCGCCCTCAACGAACCCACCCTCCTCGAATGCGCCCGCGTCTTCGCCCAACGCATCCTCCTCGAAGGCGGTCCCCAACCCCAAGACCAACTCGCCTTCGCCTTCCAACTCGCTACCGCCCGCCCCCCCACCGACGCCGAACGCACCCGCCTCCTCCAATTCCATGACCGGCAATTAGCCGAGTTCCAACGCGACCCCCAGGCCGCCGACCAACTCCTCGCCGTCGGCGCCGCCCCCAGGCCGCCCCACCTCGACCGCGCACGCCTCGCCGCCTGGATGATGGTCGCCAACGTGCTCCTCAACCTCGACGAAACGCTCACTAAAGGCTGACCCGCACCCCCCATGAAACTGTCTCCGGTCACCGTCGGCGGGGCGAGGCTCCTGACGAGCCGCGAGGTCGCAGGCCCTGCGCCGCTCGCGGGTCCCCTCCACACCCCCTTTCCCAGGCTCGGTGGTTCGATCTGCGCAGTCTTCCGTCGGAATAACTCTCTCCACTCCCTATGACCTCTCCGCTCGATTCCCTCCGCCACACGACCCGCCGCCGGTTCCTCGGCGATTGCGCCACCGGCATGGGCGCCCTCGCCCTCGCCTCCCTCCTTAAACCCAACCTCTTCGCCGCCGACCCCGCCCACGCCGTCGGCACCCACTTCGCCCCCAAAGCCAAAAACATCATCTACCTCTTCCAATCGGGCGGCCCCTCCCACCTCGACCTCTTCGATTACAAACCCGAACTCAACAAGCGCCACGGACAGAAAATGCCCGAGGAAATGCTCCGTCACATCCGCCTGGCCCAAATCGGCAAAGACGCCGCCGTCCTCGGGTCGCCCTACCGGTTCGCCCAATACGGCCAGGCCGGCGTCTGGATCTCCGAACTGCTCCCCCACCTCCAGTCCATCGTCAACGACGTCTGCTTCGTCCAAGGCTTCTATTCCGAGGCCTTCAACCACGACCCCGCCACCATCTTCATGAACACCGGCGCGCAGCTCGCCGGACGCCCCAGCATGGGCTCCTGGTTCAGCTACGGCCTCGGCAGCGAAAGCCAAGACCTCCCCGCCTTCGTCGTCCTCATGACCGGCGTCGGCCAACCCCTCACCAACAGCGCCTGGGGCAGCGGCTTCCTCCCCACCGTCCACCAAGGCGTCCAACTCCGCTCCCAGGGCGACCCCGTCCTCTTCGTCGGCAACCCCCCAGGCATCACCTCCGACCGCCGCCGCCAATCCCTCGACGCCGTCCGCGACCTCAACCAAATGCGCTACGACGTCCTCCAGGATCCCGAGATCCAAACCCGCATCGCCGCCTACGAGATGGCCTACCGCATGCAAACCAGCGTCCCCGACGTCATGGATATCTCGAAGGAATCCCCCGCCACCCAAGAGATGTACGGCACCACCCCAGGCCGTGCCTCCTTCGCCAATAATTGCCTCCTCGCCCGCCGCCTCGTCGAACGCGGCGTCCGCTTCGTCCAACTCTACCACCGCGGCTGGGATCACCACGGCGGGCCCGACGGCAACCTCGTCTTCGACCTCAAGAAACGCTGCCTCGAAACCGATCAGCCCGCCACCGCCCTCGTCCGCGACCTCAAACAACGCGGTCTCCTCGACTCCACCCTCGTCCTCTGGGGCGGCGAATTCGGCCGCACCCCTATGATGCAGGGCAACCTCAAACCGGACCAGGTCGGCCGCGATCACCACCCCCACGGCTACACCATCTGGATGGCCGGCGGCGGCGTCAAACCCGCCATCGCCTACGGACGCACCGACGACTTCGGCTTCTACGCCGTCGAAGACAAAGTCCACGTCCACGACCTCCACGCCACCATCCTCCACCTCTTCGGCATCGAACACACCAAGCTCACCTACCGCTTCCAAGGCCGCGATTACCGACTCACCGACGTCCACGGCGAAGTCGTCAAACCGCTGCTCGCCTGAGCCCTCCCCATGAACCCTTCCCCGCTTCCCCCACCCCCAGCCCGACCCACCCAGCCCCCAGCCGTCCCCGCAATCCTCCTCGCCGCCCTGCTCACCTGCCTCGGGAGCGCTC
>CAZVRY010000043.1:0-33818 GCA_964629545.1 uncultured Verrucomicrobiota bacterium
TGGATGTGCAAAGGGCCACCGCCATCGAGTTCGACGGGCGGTTGCAGGCCTGGCGGGTGTTTGACCCGGCCGGCGACTGCCTGTTTTGCGCTCCCACCCGGCAGAAATGCCTGGAATGGGAGCATCAACACCTGACGCGCATCCTCGAGGAAGCGTAGTCAGTCTTTCAAACCTCAACCTGGGCCCGTCCGGTATGCCAATGCCGGGCGGGCTCTTTTTTCAACATCCAACGAAAAACCATGAAATCGAGAATCACCCATTACATCCGGGCGGGCTATCCCGGGATCTACCTCGTGTCGCACGAAGAAGCGCGCGTCGAGGCGGAGCTGAAGGCCATTGCGGAATCGGTCAATTATCGGCTGTTTGCCTGGGCGGTCAGTGAAGGACTGGTGGACATCAGGTCCGGTAACGCCCGGCCGGCCCAGGACCCTGTCCAGGCGCTGGAGATTGTGCGCGAACTGGAGGAGAACACCCTGGTGCTGCTGAAGGACTTCCATCAGTTCGTGGAGGACGGAAACCCGGTGCTGGTGCGCCAAGTAAAGGAGGCGCTGCGGGAAGGTAAGACGAAGGGAAAGGTCATTGTAGTGCTGGGCTGCCGGCTGGCGCTTCCGCCGGAATTGGAACGGGAGTTTGTGGTGGTCGAGTTCGCCCTGCCCGGACCGGACGCCTTGGGCGTAGTCCTGGACAACATCGCCACCTCGGCGGACCTGGCCAAACCGGAAGCAAACGAGCGAGAGATGCTGCTGGACGCCGCCGGCGGACTCACGTCGGTGGAAGCGGAAAACGCCTTCGCCTTGTCGGTGGTCGAGATTGGAAAGTTGTGCCCGCAGGTCGTGGCGAGGGAAAAAGCCAACGAAGTAAAGAAGGGCGGGCTCTTGGAAGTGTGTCCGGGGCCGGCGTCGCTGGCCGACATCGGCGGCCTGGAAGTGTTGAAGGAATGGCTCTTGCAACGGAGGGATGCCTTCGGACAGGAAGCCAAGGCCTATGGTCTGCCCGCGCCGAAGGGTCTCTTGATCGTGGGCATCCCGGGAACGGGCAAATCGCTAACGGCCAAGGCCACCGCAAGCGTGTTTGGGCGACCGTTGCTCAAGCTGGACGCGGGACGGCTCTTCGCCGGGTTGGTGGGACAGTCGGAGGGCAACCTCCGTTCGGTCATCGGCACCGTCGAGGCGATTGCCCCGTGCGTGCTCTGGATCGACGAATTGGAAAAGGGATTCAGTGGAAGCCGAAGTTCGGCGAGCACCGATGGGGGGACCTCAGCCCGGGTCTTCGGTTCGTTCCTTTCCTGGCTGCAGGACCGGAAGGCGCCGGTGTTTGTGGTGGCGACCGCCAATGACGTGACCCAGCTCCCGCCGGAACTCCTCCGGAAGGGACGGTTTGACGAGCTCTTCTTCGTGGATCTGCCCAACCAGGCCGAGCGTGAGGCTATCTGGCGGATTCAGGTCAGCAAGTTCGGCCGGAAACCGGACCAGTTCGACATTGCCTCGTTGGCGCGGGCCACCGAAGGGTTGACCGGCTCGGAGATCGAGCAGTTGTTCATCGACGCCCTGCACCAGGCCTTCAGCCGGAGGGCGGAGCCCGATGACCTCTCGATAACGATCCTGCTCAACGACCTCGTCCCGCTCAGCCAGTTGATGAGCGAGCAAATCGACGGCCTGCGCAAGTGGGCCAAAGGCCGGGCACGGTTGGCCACGGCAGGGGCCGAGGGATCGAAATCGAGGAGGATCGCGGTGGCGGCGTGAGCGTCGCCAGGCAAGTGGATCAGTCAGAGCAGAATGCCGCCGGGTAGTCGGGGTGGAGGGCCTGTTCATGCAGGCTCTCCACTCCTTGGAACGTGCGATCGTCGTATTCGCAGAAGCGTCCTTTTTTTCGGTCCCTTGTGTCACTGGGACAGGGTGACAAGATCGAATGCCGACCGGAATTGCGGAAGGGGCCGTGCTCGATTGCAGGAAGTGATCCAGCTCACTTCGCCTTCCGCTGTCGTCTCCGTTCAATCTCTCGCCGCACCGCGTTTGCTGGGGATTCTCTCATCTCGGCGACCGTCATGCAGTAGATGCGGGCGGCCCATTCCTTGACGAATGGTTCCCCGAGATTCGCCTCGCACAAGCTCAGCAGGGCGGATTCGTAGAGGTAGAATCCAAACTGGGGGTGGGTGTGCATTGGCACTTCGTCGTAGCGATCCAGCGTATGGAACGGAGGGCGTGGAAGGAAAAGGTCCATCAACTGCCGCGGCGTAATGGAGATCATCCCGTGATTCGTGAAATACTGTTCAACGCGACCGCGCACGCGGGGCTGAAAGCGAATCGCGTCCAGGAGTTGCGCGGTGGGCCAGGTGGCGTCGAGTTCCGATTCGGGCGCGATAGGCTCCCCCTTTGGGGATGCCTTTGTCGGCGAAGGATCTGCCTCCAGGAGCAAAGGGAAAGCGCCCTCGATCTTCCTCAACACGCTCTCGACCTTGCTCTTCATGGTTTGTGGCCGGTCGGTGCGGGTGCCCAGCTTGATGACGGTGGTGATTCTCGGGGTGCCCATTCCATGCACGGCCTGATGGCAGCGCTTGATTGCAGCAAAGACGGCGTCCCAGTCTCCCTCGATGTTCGTCCCGTTTGCGTGCAGTTCAGTTTTCAGCCCTGCATCGTGGAGGATTCGCTCGCAGGCCGCGACGTAGGGCGACAAGGACACGCCGATCCCGATGGGGATCAGGCAGAAATCGACGATGACGTTCATCGGCTATGCGGCAATCAAGACCGCTTTGCTGTTCATTAGGTATTGGTGCAAGGCCGGCTTCGAGACCAGCGTCGTCTGAACTGGTGGAGGGGTCTGCGACATGCATGGCAAGGCGTGGGAATGGTGCGCCGATTAGGAAGGTGCTTGGAAATCGAGGAGGATCGCAGTGGTGGCCTGACCGGCGTGGGCTCCAGCGCCATCTGATCAACAATCGCGGGGTGGCGGGCTTGCGCTCACGGGCAGGCTCTCCGCTCCCTGGGAATTGCCATGGTCGCATACGGAGAAAGAGGGCCCATTCTTGTGGTTCAGGGTGTCACTGAGGAGGGGTGACATTAACGGGGCGGGCTTCTTGCCGATATTCGACGGGGTTCACTCGCAAGGCAAGGTGGGCGAAATCTTGAAACGCCACGTCCGACCGGTCCGACCGATCGCAGAGGCCGCCTTGGACAGAAACCCGGGCGAGGACAGAGGCGCCGGTTTGTGACGCATCGGCCAGGGAATGCTGAGCCACCAATACACGAGCGGCCGGCTGCACGAATCCCGGCCGCACGCGTTGGTCCATTTCAAAGCACGTGGAGATACTGGGGCAACGCGCCGCGCACAATGTCGAGCGCGATGCCGGTATCGAAGGTGACCAACCGGCCGCCATGTTGAACCGCCAGCGCCAGCAGGTAGGCGTCGGTGACTTGCTGATGACCGCGCCACTTCGCACGGTCAAAGACTTGCGCATCCGTGATCGTGAGATCGTCGGCCCAGAATTCATGATGGCCAGTCGTCTTGGCGGTGGCGAGCTTGGCCAGGACATCCGCCGCGAGTACCGGCGCGGGGTAACGCGGATTGGTGAGCACACGCAAACAGCCGTTCTCGGTCAGCGGACACGACGCCCAGCCGGTGGCGAGATTCTGGGCCAGCCACGCATGAGCACGGCCATGCGCGACATGCTGGCGATCCAGCAAAGCCACCAACACGTTGACATCCAGCAAGGCCCGCATCAGATGCCTTCCTCACGGCAAAGCTGCTGAACACCTTCGACGGTTGCCTTCGGTCCCGTCCGCTCCGGAAAGACGTCAAAGCCGTTGTGACGTTCCAGTTCGGCCGCCGACGCGACTTCCGATCCCGCGCTTAATCCGAGCGTCCGCCGCAGCAATTCCGACACAACCTGGCCAAGACTCTTCTGCTGGGATTGAGCCAGCCGCTCGGCTGCCGCGTAAAGTTCCGGTTCGATGTCCACCGTCGTCTTCATAGGCGCATCCTAAGCCGAGTTCGGCCTGCTGACAATGGCGGCAAAAGGCTCGCGCCGTCTCGCTTCTGAATATTTCATCTGCTTTCCTCCCTCCCGCAATGCGGATCGCCTTCGCGTGGTCGTCCGCAGCAGCGAAGAACCGGTTGCACTGAAGCGGGTGCTGGCAAGGCAGAAAGAACTCTCGCCCACGGCCGGTGGCGGCTCAGGCGCCCCAGTGGGACGCCATTCGCATTCAGGAGTGGCACGCCGGCCTCCCACTCGGAGTCCTTGCCTTCCTGGGTGGGCTCGGATCCGTCGGTGCCTTCAGGTTGCCCCCTGCGACGCAACAGGGCGTGGGTTTCGCTGCTGACGACGCATTCCCGACGTAACTCCCCCATGAGTTCGTCTAGGGAAAGGCCGGGGACCTGAGGTGTGGCGAGGTGACCAGCGCATTCCTTGCCGGCGTGCCGGACGCGCTGCTTGCGTCGATGCCGCAAGGACAGGATAACCCACCCACGTTTCGAGGAAACATGAGTTTATATTTGTTTCGGTTCGGCGTGCCGGAACCTGGAGATCTGGCCAGATCAGGCCGCCGTCCCGTCTTTGTCGCCGTTGGCTTCGTGGTGCTTCTTCTTCCGTTGCAGGGCCTTCTCGATGTCCTCCACGGAAGGGTTGAGCTGTAGAACCCGGGAAACTGCCGCGAAGTTATCTTGCAGGGTGCGCATGTTTTCCTCCAACTGCCGGATGCGCTCGTCCTTGATTTTTGTCGTCTGCTCCAGTTTGACGAGGTCGGACTTGACGGTGCTGAGCTCGGTCTGCGTGAACTTCTCGTCGAGGACCTTGGTTTCCATGCCGGCGCGGGAAATGTAAATGTCCGGCATGTTGCTGCTGAATTTCCAACCGTAGCGGTAGCAGAGTTCCTGGCGGTTGAGCCGAGTGGCGTAGTAGGTGGCTGAGCTGTGCCGGAAGAGGTGGTAGTGGATGTTGCGCTTGAGGACTTTTTGGCCCAGGCGGCGCAGGAATTTCCGGGCGGCGGGGTAGTTGGCGAGGAACATCGGTTCTCCCGGCTTGATCCCCTCCCGACGGCGTTGGGCCACGAATTCCTGAGCGGCCTCCAGGGAGTATTTCCAGTAGAGACTGATGGTCCGGCCGAGAGTCTTGGAATATTCCTCTTTGAGGGCAATCCGCACGAAGCTTTCTTTGCCCTCCGGGAGGAATACGTCCTCGATCCTGATGTTGTGGAATTCCTGGGCCCGGGCGCCCGAGTCGAAGAGGACGGCGAGGAAGAAGCGTTGGTCGGGCCTGGTGCAGGCGCGATAGAGTTGTTCGACTTCTGCCTCGGCTAAGAAGTCGGGCGTCTTGGGTTGCGTGTGGGTGTCGAACCATCCGGCCAGTTCCACCGCCTTGGCGGGGCCGAGGCGCCAGCGGAGGAAGATCCGTAAGAGTTTGCGCATGTCCACCTGGGTGCTGTGACGGTAGGGGCGATGGTAAAGCCGGCTGGCGAGCTCGCCGGAGGACAGTGCTTTTTCAAACCGCTCGAGGTCGGTCAGCTTGAGGCGAGGCGTAGATTTGTTCAGGAATTCAAGAGCCGGTCGCAGAAGGTCCAGGTATTTGAGTTGGCGGCGGGGGGTGATCTTGCGGCCACGGTTGACCTTGCCGAGGGCCAGTTGGTCGAGAAACTCAAAGATCTCGTGCTTGGTGGAGTCTGGGATCTTCCAGTTCCGGATCTGCCGCTTGCGGGCTTCAAGGTTAGTCGGGTGGATGGCGATGCGTTCAGGCATCCGGAAGCCAGGGGGCCCGGGTATTTAAACCTTTCGGGGAGGGGGACACTTTTGTCCCGCGCCTGGTGTGAGCGTGGGACGTTTATGTCCCCCTCCCCAATCGCTCAGCGGATGCGGTGGTTTGCCGGGATCGCAGAAGGAACAGGATCGCTTGGAGAACGTCGACTGGGCATTGATCGAGAATCTCTTCAAGCCGTCTGGGTTTGGAAACGGTGTCCGGTTCGCTTGGGCTGATTGGCGATTCCATGGATGCAGGGAGGGGATTGGACCTTAAAAGGATGCAGTGCGATTGATTCGGAATCGGAGCTGGCCAGGAAGTTACCTGGGTGGTTTTTCCCCACCTATTTCATAGGTAATCAGTCAGGCTTTTTCCGGAGGAAGATCCGGTAGGGCCGGTGCGTTCGGTTCTTCTGGGAGGCTACGCGGTCGTAGAAGACCCGCGGCGGTTCGGAGGAGCCGACCGGCACGGTGTTGGCCAGGAGGCGCAAGGCCTGGGCGACGGCGCTCCCGCTGCGGTGGCAGAGCTTCATCAACCGGGACAAGCTGAGCGGATGCTGGAAGCAAGGGCGGGTGCGGTAGAGGTGCCGATAAAAGAACTCGATCCGATCCAGGACCAAGGCGATGAGTCGCTGCTGCTTCTGGTCCAACTCCTCAACAATGCCTGATCTAACCCAGACTCGCTTTTCCACCCTGGCCACCTCCTACGGGATCCTCGTCATTCCCCTTCACCACGGGCACGAACGGAAATTTCACGAAACAGGGACCGGTCCGGCCCTTGATCTTGACGATGCCCTCACCAACGCGCAGTTGATCCAGAAAGGGTTCCTCGTCCTCTTCGAGGAAAAGCGCCCGGCGAGCGGTGAAAATGTCCTCCTCGTGCTGGAGGCCGAGGTAGATCTGGGTGTTGCAGTTGCCCAGGATGTAGATGGGAATCAGGGACGGGTGCTGGGTGATGCTGACCAACCCTTCGCCGAACCCTCGGATCTCCCGAAAAACAATCTCCAGACTGTTGGTGGCTTGGAATTCGGCCTGGGTGCGGGGGAAGAGATTGTGCACTTCCTCCAGGACGGTGACGTGCCGGAGGCGATCCGTCTCGCCCTGGCTAAGGCGGAAGAGATGAATCCACCGCAGGAGCAAATCGCTCATGAACACCCGAAGCGGCTTGGGCAGTTCCTGGTCCAACTCGATGATGACCGGCCGATCCAGCAGGTCCTCCAAGCGGATGGGGTGGCGGGCGTTGAAGGCACCCGAGGCTGGGCCGAAGGTGAATGTGCGGAGAATCCTCATGCAACTATCCTGCCAGAGCATGCGTCGGCCTTTGAATTGGACGCGGTCCAGTTCCTCCCGGGCGTCGAAGAAGTTTGGATACTCCTTCTCCTTCCCGCTGTAGAAACCGAACTCGTCGAACTTCTTGTCGAGCGTCTCGATCAGGATGTCGGCGACGCCTGGCCCGCTTAAGTGGCTCTTTTCCATGGCCTCGGCCACGACGCTGATCCAGGTCTTGGGATGAACGCCCGGGGGCCCGCGCAGAGGGTTCCAGTGGAAAGGCAGGTGTCCCTTTCGTCCCACTGAGTAAACTTCGATGCGTTTGACGGTGTCGATGGGGAGCGAGCGCAGGGCGTGGTAAGAACGTTTCCAGTCCACGACGAGAAATGGGACGCCCTGCTTCAGCAAACCGAGGAGGAGCACCTGGGCGACGTTAGTCTTGCCTCCGCCGGTGATCGAGAAGATGCCGATGTGCTTGATGAAGTTCTCTGGCCGAAGGAAAAGGGAATGGAGGGCGCGTTTGCCGTAATAGAGCGTGCCCAGGAGGATGTCGCCAGCGGCCTCGGCCGGCGAGGGAGGCGGTAAGAGGACGGGTTCCTCTTCAACGGACGACGACAAATACCGGGCGGCGAGCATCTGGATCAGAGCTTCCGCTTCCAGCTTGGTGCGGGTGGTTTCGGACGACACGTAGGATAGCCAGAGTGCATCGGCCTTTTTGCCCAGGGTGGGCTTCAATTTCTTACAGAGGTTCTTCAGGTCTTGTTCCCGCATGGTTGATGAAGATGGAGCGGGAGCGGGCTTGTTCGTGGGCGTCCCAGGCGTAAAGGAAGTCGCGCATGACCAGGACGATGTCGCGCCAACACTCGATGTCCTGCTCGCGGCGCTCGGCCGACAATTCGAGCAAGGAGTCCCGCAACCGGGTGGCATCCTGTTGCTCGTGCAGGTGGTATCGAGCCAGTCGGGTGGCCTGAACCAGCAAAGGCTCAAGCTGAAACTCGTCCTGTCGGATGCGGTCGAGATTCCGATCCCAAATGGCGAAGCGGGCTTGTATTTGAAGCGCAAGTACTTCAAGGGTGGTGCGAAGGATGCGCGATTTGGAACCGAGCAACTGATCTAGAGAAACGTCGGAAGAAGCCTCCGGCTGGAGGTTGCCAGTGGCTTCAGGGGCATAAGCGAGCGGATTCATCACGGGATGAAGCCGTCTTGAATCTTAAATACTTGGCGCCAATTGCATTCGGAAAGTCCTGCCCAAGGAACCCGTCAGCCGGTCTATCAAGGATTGGGCGTGAGTGCATCAGATGCCAGCCTCCGGGAACGGGCTGGGTCGAACTGCTTTCCTCTCGAAGGACTCCAAGGAGGGCAGCACGACCTGGGCGTTTCTCGCGTAGGCCCGATGGACCGCCTTGCTATTGTGGCCCAAAGCTTCTTGGGCGAACCTCTCCGGGTAGCCGGCAACGCGGGCGCGCTGCGCCCAGGCGTAACGGTAGGAGTGCAAAGTGACGCCCTTAATGCCGGCCTTCCGGCAAGTCCGCTTGAAATGGGTCGAGCGATGCCCTTCTTTCAGCCTCGAGAAGGTGGGAAACAGCGAATCTTGCTTCGGCAATTGCGCCAAAACAGCGGCAAAATCATCCCCGAAATGCACCACGCAGGGCTGCCGAGTCTTGAGACGGTCAAAGGTGATGAGGCGCGCCTGCCAGTCAATGTTCCCGGCCGTGAGCAGGGCAATGTCAGTCTGGCTGGCTCCCAAGTGCCACGCGACTTCGTAGAAGAGACGGCGTTCGGCGTTCGGGTCCGCGGCGACGATTTTCTCGTGTTCGCTGCGGGTGATGGCTCGACGATCGCGGAAACGGACTTTCGGCCATTGTCGGCGAGGGATAATCGGTCGAGGCAGCCAGTTGAGGTCGAGCGCGAAATTCTGGATTTGGCGCAAGTGCAGGTTGGTCGAAATCGTGCCGGCTTTGAGGACGGCCAGGAAATGCTCGGCGTGGGTTTCGATGAGCAGGCGTTTTCGGATGGGATCGAAGGCCGAATGTTTGACTGAGCGCAGCCACCGGGCCTTGGTGGAGTTGTGCTTCGCCTCGACCAACGCGTCGATGGTCTGTTGCCAGGTGCGTTTCCCCAGATCGTCATCGCTCGCGGCCAGGAACGCCTTGGCCATTTGCAGGTTCAAGGCCGGCTGCCGCACGGCCTGGTTCTTCACCAGAACGACTTGCGCGGCCTCGTCGGGATCCTTGGTGGCAAGGCTTTCCCGTTTGCCAGTGTCAGAATCGACGCAGTAGAACATGCCACCACGCCGTCCACGCTGGATGAGTCGGAACCGGTTTTTCATACGAGATGAGCGTACCGGGGAACAGATCCATGGCGTTACCGGGTAGTGGAAGACTACGCGGAGGTAGTTTCGGAGCACTGGCGGAGCACCGAAAGTGGTGTCCGTTTTGGTGTCCGTTGCGGGTCCTCGCAGACCGAACTCCTTGCCGCCCAAGCGGCTGAAATTGGTTGCGGGGGCTGGATTTGAACCAGCGGCCTTCGGGTTATCAGCCTGGCGAGGCCTTCTGCTGTCCTGATTCCCGGAGTTCCAAGCCACTACGAGAAGGGCAAGCGCACCAAGCAGGCCCCATCATAAGCCGGGATCGCGCCACTCGCGGTCTCGGGCCGATAGTCTGTTAGCGAAGCTCCATTTCGCTGGCCCACCGCGAGACCGGGTACGACACACGGTTTCCTGGAGTGCATTTGCACCCCCTATGGCGCGGGCATGGTCATTGAGCAGGCCATCGCCCGGGCCGAGATCGCCATAGGGGTGAAGGTCACGCAGCCAGGCGGGCTTCAGATGACCGGTCTTTGGCGTCGCGATAGGGCAAAGGAGTTTCGCGTAACACGAGTGGTTCACTTCCTTGCACAAGCTCGAGCCGATCCAGCATGGCGCCGACCTCGCGCCGGATGAAGGGACGCATCTGCGGCCAGGTGATGCGATGCATGTTCACGGCGTTGACGCCTTCGGGGATGGGAACCGGGTGAGAATGGGCGATGAACTCGCCGCCGTCGATCACGTCGGTGACCCGGTGGATCGTGAGGACCAGGTGCTTTCGGCCATCCCGGACCGTGGCGGCGATCGGGTCGGGACCGGGATAGGAGGGTCAGATGTCACCGCTGTGGTGGAAGTTGAAGAAGCCAAGGGAAGGGGAGTTGATCAACGCGGTCGGAATCTTCTGACCGAAGGTCGTCATCAGGCATAATTCCGGGGGCCAGTCGTCGAGGAACATCGCGAAGAGGTCCGGCGTCTTGACGCGACCGGTGAAAAGCGGCAAGCCATGCTGTCGGCGAATCGCGGCGCGAGCAATGCGTCGTCCCGCGAGTGCGGGTGCTTCCATAGCCGGACCCTGGGGTGGGTGAATGATTGGGCCGGGTCGTCCGAGGCCACGCCCAAGCGGGGGCGTAACCATGGCGGCTGGATCTCCTCGTGAACATTCGCGGTTTTCTAGCGAGACCCGCAGCCGCAGCTACGCAAATGTGGTTGGGGTAGACGTCGATCCGGATCGCTGCGGGATCAAGTAGACGGTGATCGAAGATATCAGGGCAACCACGTCGGCCGCGCCAGCGCGCTCAGCACGCCGCTTTCTTGGAGCACGCGCTCAACAAACGCCACCGTCGAAACCCTCGAGCGCAGGGCCCGAGCCCATGGTCCTTCTCCCCTGGCTCTCGACGGCGGGGGGATATCCTCAAGGCTTGCGTTCTGCCACGGTTGGGATTGCTCCTTCGCCGCGAGATGCGATGGGCCATGGTCTCGTCGGCCGGGGATTCCGAGTGTAACGCACATGCCCATAACGGGTTCGGTTGATCTGGAGGTGGCGCCCGAGTCTGGCAGGCAAGCTGCGCATGGACAGCCATGCTGGTCGCGATTCCAGTCTGTCAGGGCCGGGTGTCGCCGGTCTTCGATACGGCCGCCCGCCTGCTCGTCGTCCGCCGGCGGAAAGGTCGGGCCGGGCCGCGCGGCGAAATCCAGCTCGGATTGCTGCCGGCCGGCGCGCTCGCCGACAGCCTGCGCGAGTTGCACATTGATGTGTTGCTGTGCGCCGCCATCTCCGCACCGCTCCTCCGTGGCTTGGAGAATCAGGGGATCCAGGTCATCCCTCACCTCTGCGGCGACGTCGAGGAGATCCTCGCCGCGTTTTGCCGCGGCCACTTGCGCCGGGCCGATTTTCGCATGCCGGGCTGCTGGGGACGTCACCTGGACGAGCCCGAGGGCCGCATCCGACGCCGCCGCCCAAGGGCGGCCGGCCGGTCGGTGGCGCGTGAGGCCGCCGTCACACCCGGCGGGACGGTCGATTCTCGGTCGACGCTCAGCTCTGATTAGATCGCGCTCACCCTTATGAAAACTGCCATTCCGGTTGAACAAGGACGTTTGCACGGCCATTTCGGCGGCTCTCGTGAGTTCGCCCTGATTGGCCGGTTAACCCAAGTTCCTGACCCCTGTGCGCACGACGGGCATCCCAGGCCGCAGGTTCCAGGATCGTGCATTGCGGTTGACCGCTGGCGCTCACGCTGACCCCCGCCGTCCCCGTCGGCAGGACCGGGTCTACCTGGAGCGCCTCCGCCGACAGCCCGAGGATCGCGAGTTGCTCGCGGGCCGCCTGGCCGAGCGCGTCCCGCCCGATCCGCGACACCAGGCGGGCTTGGGCACCCAGGGCATGGGCGTGATAAGCGAAGTTGGCGGGGGCACCGCCCAGTTGTTTCCCGGTGGGCAGCAGGTCCCACAGGATCTCGCCCAGACCGACCAGGACGGGCGGGGTGCCGGGCGCGCGTTCCGGGTTCATCGGTTCCAGGCGGACTTCAGCGCGTGCACTTCCAGCGCGGTGAACCTGGCGCGGCCGCCCCTGGCTTCGACGGCGAGGGCGAGGTCGCCCGGCGGCGGCTGAAACGGCATCGGCACGAAGGTCAGGCCGTCGCTGGCAAACACCTCGAGTCCGGTGCGATCGCAGAAGACCGTGAGCCGCTGTCGGCCGCCGCGCAGGGGCGCGGGTGCGCGCTGGCCGTTGACGTTGATTTCCTGCCTCTGCGCGTCGTAAACGATCGTCGCGCCCCGCACGGTGAAGGCGATGTCGCTGGCGTCTCCCGGCTCGAACTCGGCGCGCACCTCGACCAGTTCGGCGTGCACGCCCGCCAGCGGGTTCGCCTGGTCAGGCTGCAGGGTCAGGGCGCCGAAGAGATGCGTCTTGGCGCGCAGGACCTGGAGTTCCCTGACCGGCGTGAACGTCAGACGCGGGCCGTCGTCAGTCCGGGTGAGCTGAAGTTCCAGCGGGAGGCTCATGCTCTGATTGAAGGGCATGCCTTTCGTCTCGGTGCGCCACCAGCCGATGAGGAGGCGGCGGCCATCCGGCACGTCGCTGAACGTCTGCGCGGCGTAGAAGGCATCCGCGCCGCCCCGTCCCCGATGGCCGGGCAAATTGCTTTGCTCGGGAGTGAACCGCGTGCCGTCGAAGGTCCCGATCGCGTAGGCGCTGTTGGCGGCGCTCAGCACCCACTTCCTCTGCGCCGGGTCACCATCCACGGGCAGTTCAAAGAAGTCCGGACACTCAAACAGGTAGGGCCTCCCGACCGGGTCGCCGTCCGTGATGCTGGCGAGGGTCCAGTCGCGCAAGTTCGGCGAGGTAAAGAAGTGGATGGTGTGCTTTTTCTGCCACTCGACGTAGAGGACCATGACCCATTTCCTGGTCGGCTCATGCCAGATGACTTTCGGATCGCGGTTGCCGCCGGTCACCTCCTTCACAATGGGATTGCCGGCATACTTCGTGAATATCCGCCCATCGGTGCTGTAGGCGAGGCACTGGACCGTCGGACTGCCGGCCGCGGTGTAAAACAGCGCCATCGGCGGCGTGCCGCCCTTGCCGAAACCGCTGGTGTTGGACCAGTCCACCACCGCGCTGCCGCTGAACATGGGACCCAGATCGTCCGGCAGGAGCTTGTCGCCCAGCTCCTCCCAACGCACGAGGTCGCGGCTGACGGCGTGGCCCCAGTGCATGTTCCCCCAACTCCAGCCGTAGGGGTTGTGCTGGAAAAAGAGGTGGTACTCACCGTGGTAATACACCAGGCCGTTGGGATCGTTGTTCCAGCCGCGCTTGGGGGAGAAGTGGAACTGCCCGCGCAACGGCTCGCGGTAAAGATCATCGGCGTCCTTCAAGGCGTCGCTCGCCTCGATGGCGCTCAGCGCGGTGGAATCCTCCGGCAGCTTGTCCACGCGGAGGGCAAGGGACTTCCCGCGCCACGCGCCCACGTCCATCGGCGCCCACCAATCAGCCGGGCCGTCGGCGAGTTCGATGTCGTTGCGGACGACGCGTTGGCCGTCCACGAACAGGGTGACCACGCGCTTCGGCGCGCCATTCCTGATCGGGATGTGCAGGTAGCGCGCATTGGCGGTGAACGCTCGTTCGGCGTTGGCCCGCCAACCGGGCGGCTTGGTATCGGTCTGGACGATGTGATCCAGGTTCAGGTGGCCCCAGCCGCCTTGCGCTTCGTCCACGATGCGGATCGTCGCCGGTTGGCCGGCAAACTCGCTCACGTCCCACGACGCCACCGCGAGCGCCTCGCTCCCGCCGGGCTGGCGGTTCGGCCCCGTCGCGCTGCGCACCACCTGGCCGCCGACCAACAGTTGCACCACGAGCTTCTCCTCGTTCCAGCCCCCGCCGATGAGGAAGCGGATGTACTTCCGTTCGATCTTGAACTCCGGCGACGTGAGCGTGCCCGTGGTGTCGTCGCCCTGGAAGAACGTGTTCACGAGCCCGCGCCCCTGGAAGCCGCTCACCTCCATCTGACCCGGCAAGGTCCCGCGCGCCGGGCCTGGCCCGAAGGCGGTGCCGGTCGCCTTCCAGGCGCCGTAGTCCGGACCTTCAAAGTCGGCGATGAGCAGGTCGTCCGCCGCGCGCACGGTCGACGCGGCGGCCAGGCAGAGGGCAAGGGCGAGGGTAAGCGCGCAAGGGAGTGGACTCCTGGCAACGAGGCGCGCCCCAGACCAGCCGCCCGGACACCTGGGCCCACCCCCGTGCCCGCCTTCGGTCCGATCCCCGCGCCTCGCTCGGTGGCGTCCAGGGAGCCTGGGCAAAGCGCCGCTACGAACGGGACCCGGGCCCAGCGGGTTTCGGGGTTCAACCCGGGCGGGCGCAGGGACCGGGTGCGACGTGGATCCCACGAGCGGATGAATCGGCGGAGCGACGCGGGCTTGCATGGGAGGCAATGTAGGCCGCCGCGGACCCGCGTTCCAAGGGTAGATTTCCGTCCGGAAACAAGGGCCTGCTGGGATTCTTGAAACCCGACACTCATGGTGGACAGTCATGAATTCAGGACGGACATGAATGGGGACGGCCGCCTCGGGGGTCGATGGGGTGGACATCCGGCGGAAAAGCGTGTGAACTCAGGCCTGCAATGCGAATCGATCGGGGCAGTCCGACGGGCACTGGCGACCAAGCACGACACTCCTCATGAGGACTTCGTTTTCCCATCTCAGCATCGCGAGCAAACTGCGGTATGGCGTCGGGCTGGCCGCGGGGCTGGTGCTGGGAGTGACGTTGTGGATCAACTATCAGTCCGAGCGCACCGAGTTGGAAGCGCAGACCAACGCCCGGGCGTTGTCCGACGTCCGGACCGCCGCGCGGCGGGTGGACGATTTTATCGCGCGCCTTGGCCTGTTGCCCCTCAGCACCGCCAGCCGTCAGCAGGCGGCGGGTCTTGAACCCGACCCCGCGATGGTGCCCCTGATGGCCGCGCTCCTCGCCAGGATGCCGACCAACGAGGTCTACGGGCTCGCCATGGCGTTTGAGCACAAGGACTGGCGGGAGACGAACGCGATGCCCTGGGTGGACCGCAAGAGCTGGCCGAACCAGGTCCGCCTGCAGTACGACTTCCACGACGAGAAACAGGAGTGGTACGTCGGTCCGAAACGCTCCGGAGCCTTCTATGTTTCGGAACCGTACTTTGACGAGGGCGGCTCGGATATCACCATGGTGACCCTTTCCGTCCCCATGTTCGACGCGGGCTCCAACTTCCTGGGCGTCGCCACGGCGGACCTGGCGCTGGATGGGATCCGCGAGCTGGTGCGGACCTCGCGCGTGCGCGCGGCCACCGAAAGCGGGCGGGGCGCCACCCACGAACACGCCTATCTCGTCAGCCGCGCCGGCAAGATCATCGTGCATCCGAAGGAAGAACTCATGCTCCGCCGCGGTTATGCCGGCGCGGAGGTGACCACCCGGCCGGGCGGACAGCTCGTGGCGACCCAATCCGATGGGTTTACCGTCGCCGAAATGGAGCGCGAGCGCCGGCGCGTCTATTGGGCCAGTTCACCGCTGACCGGGTGGAAGGTGGTGCTGAACATCTCTGAACGGGCGGTCCTGGATCCGGTCCGCGAGCTGGCCGTTCGTTCCGCCCTCATCGGCCTGGCCGGTCTGGTCGTCATGATCGTCGTCGTCTCCGTCATTGCCAGCCGGCTCGGCCAGCCGTTGCGCGGCCTGACGCGCGCGGCCGCGGACCTCGAGCAGGGCCGCTTCCGCGAGGACACGCTGGGCCGGCTGCCCGAACGCGGCGACGAACTGGGCGGCCTGGCCCGCAGCTTTCAGAAGATGGCGCGGGAAATCCGCTCCCGCGAACAGAGCCTGGCGGAGTTGAACCAGAACCTGGAGCGTACGGTCGGGGAGCGCACCGCCGAACTCACCGCCCGCGCCGCCGAACTGGAAACCCTCACGCGCGACTCCGAGCAACGCGTCACCGTGGAGGCGGGGTGGTCGGCGCTCAACTCGAACCTGCGCGGGAATCTGACCGTGGCCCAGGTCGCGCAACGCGCCCTGGCGGCGACGATCGATTTCTTGGGCGCGCCCATGGGGGCGTTGTTCGTCGTCGGCCGGGACGGATGGCTGCACCGTCAGGCTGCGCACGCTTATCCCGACAGTGCCGAGCTTCCCCAATCGTTCGCCGTCGGCAGCGGCATCGTCGGGCAGGCCGCGCAGTCCCAGCGAATCCTGGTGGTCGAGCCGGAGGGCGAACGGCTGCGGGTGCACTTCGGTTTCGGGGGCGTGACGCCGTCGCAGGTTCTCGCCTGTCCGTTGCTGGCCAACGAAAAGGCGGTGGGCGTCCTGGAGTTGTGTTTGTTCCAGCCGCTGGCCGAGGCGCCGTCGCGCTGGCTGGCGAAGGCGGCCGAGTCCATCGCCAATGCGCTCCGGTTCGCCTTGGAAAGCGAGGAGCGCCACCGGGCCGAAGAGCGCAACCGGCTCATCCTGGAATCGAGCGCCGAAGGCATCTTCGGCACGGACGCGGAGGGGAACATCACCTTTGTGAACGCGGCGGCCTGCCGGATGCTCGGATTCACCGCCGCCGAGTTGATCGGGCAGCCTTCCCACGCCACCTTTCACCATCACCGGCCCGATGGGAGCCTATATCCCCGGGAAGAGGGCCCGGTCTATGCGGCCTACAAACAGGGCAAGTCCAGCCGCGTGGATGACGAGTGCCTCTGGCGCAAGGACGGGGTGGGGTTCCCGGTGGAATACGGCGCCACGCCGATCCTGAAAGACGGGGTCATCCTCGGCTCCGTCGTCAGCTTCACCGACATCACCGAGCGCCTGCGGCAAGAGGCCCAGCTCAAGCTCATGAATTTCAAGGCCGACAGCGCGCTGGACCTCACCAAAGCCGGTTACTGGCACGTGCCGTTGGATGGCTCGGGTTGGTACAATTCCTCGGAACGCGCGGCACGGATCTTCGGCGATCCCCCCGCCCCCGATCATCGTTACTCACTGGAGCACTGGATGAAGCAGGTCCAACTGGGCGACGCCGCGGCGGCCAAGATCACGGCCCAGAACTTCGCGGACGCCTGCGCGGGCCGGGTGCCCTGCTACGACGCCACCTATGCCTACCTGCGCCCCGTCGACGGACGCGTCGTTTGGATTCATGCCCTTGGCCACGTGGTCCGGGATGAAAACGGGAATCCGAAGGACATGTTCGGCGTCACCCAGGACATCACGGAGTTCAAGCTCCTCGAGCAGGAAATCCTGGCGGCCAAGGCCAAGGCCGAGGAAGCCACCCAGATGAAATCCATGTTCCTCGCGAACATGAGCCACGAAATCCGCACGCCGATGAACGCCATCATCGGCCTCTCGCACCTCGCGCTGAAGACCCAGCTCACCCCCAAGCAGCGCGATTACGTCAGCAAAGTCCACAACGCCGGCACCTCGCTGCTGGCCGTCATCAATGACATCCTCGACTTCTCCAAGATCGAGGCGGGCAAACTCGACCTCGAATCCACCGACTTCAAGCTGGACGAAGTCATCGGCTCCGTCACCACGCTCACCGCGCAAAAGGCGCACGACAAGGGGCTGGAATTCCTCGCCCACGTCGCGCCCGGCATCCCGGAGGTGCTGCTCGGCGATCCCCTGCGACTCGGCCAGATCCTTACCAACCTCGTCAACAACGCGGTCAAGTTCACCGAGAAGGGCGAAGTCCGGCTGGAGATCGAGCAGGTCGAGCGCACGGGCGAGAAGGTGCAACTCAAGTTCGCCGTTCACGACACCGGCATGGGCATGACCAAGGAGCAGGCGGCCAAGTTGTTCCAGCCGTTCACGCAGGCCGACATGTCCACCACCCGCAAGCACGGCGGCACGGGCCTGGGCCTCACCATCTGCATGCGGTTGGTCGAACTGATGGGCGGCCGCATCTGGCTGGAAAGCGAACCCGGCGTGGGCAGCGCGTTCTATTTCACCGTCTGGCTCGGCGTCGGCTCGGCCGCAGGCCCGCGTAAGTTAGTGCCCGAAAGGCTCAACCAGCTTCGCGTGCTCGTCGTGGATGACAATCCCACCGCACGCGAAATCTTGCAGGAACCGCTGAGCACGGTCGCCCACCGGGTGGACGCGGTCGCCTCGGGCAAGGAAGCGATTGCCGCGGTCCAGCAGCACGACGCCACCGATCCCTACGACATCGTGTTCATGGACTGGCGCATGCCCGGCATGGACGGCTTGCAGGCCAGCCGCCACCTCAAGGGCGACGAGACCTTGAAGCATCCGCCGCACATCGTGCTCGTGACCGCGTTCGGCCGCGAGGAAGTCCGAGAGGAAGCCGAACGCCTGCAACTGGATGGCTTCCTCGTCAAGCCCGTCACCAAGTCCATGATCGTAGACACGCTGGTCAACGTGTTCTCCCAGGAAGCCGACGAAGGCAGCGCCGGGACCGAAGGCGAACAGGCCCTGCGCCTGCGCGGCGCGCGCATTCTGCTGACGGAAGACAACGAGATCAACCAGCAGATCGCCGTGGAACTGCTCGAAGGCGTCGGCGCCACCGTGACCGTCGCCAGCAACGGGCGCAAGGCGGTCGAGCTCCTGTCCAGCGGCCCGCCGCCGACCGCGTTCGATGTCGTGTTGATGGACCTGCAAATGCCGGAGATGGACGGCTACCAGGCAACCGCAAAGCTGCGATCCGACGAGCGCTTCGCCCATCTGCCCATCATTGCCATGACCGCCCACGCGACCCTGGAGGAGCGCCAGCGCTGTCTCGCCGCCGGCATGAACGATCACATCTCCAAGCCGATTGATCCGGGCGATCTGTTCGAGACGGTGGGCCGGTATTACACCCCACCGGCTGGCCATGCCGAAGCGGTGGCCGCCCCCTCGGCCTCGAAACCGAGTGGCACCTCTGCTGACGACCTCCCCTCCATCCCCGGCCTCGACACGAAGGACGGCCTGGCTCGCGTCGCGGGCAACAGCAAGCTCTATCTCACCCTCCTCCGCCAGTTCGTCGAGCAACAGGGTCCGGCCCCCGCCCAGCTTGCGGAGGCGCTGCGGCGCGACGACGCGTCCACGGCGGAGCGCCTGGCCCACACCGTCAAAGGTGTCGCGGGCAACCTTGGCGCCAAGCCGTTGCAGCAGATCGCCAGTAAGGTCGAGAAGGCCATTGCCGCGCAGTCTCCGGCGGCGGATCTGACTCCGCTCTTGAACGAGTTCGGCGCCGCTATGGAGGACTTGGTCACTCGCCTCCGTCCCGCCTTGCCACCGGCGGTGGCCCGGCCGCCGACCCCTGCGTCTGCCGCCCCGGTTGATCCGGAGCGGGTCCAGCGCGTGGTGCTGGAAATGATCGCGCACTTGAATAGCTTCGATCCAGCCGCCAGCGAATGTCTCGAGGCCAACCGGGACGTGTTCCAGGCGGCGATGACGGCCGATCAGCTCGCCGCGTTCGAGCAACACGTGGGCGGATTCGCCTTTGCGGAGGCGCTGGCCCTGCTCGAACCCGCCGCGAAGGCGAAAGGCGTTCTGCCCACCTAGCCATGAAACCAACCAGCTTGCTACGAAACCGGCGCTTGCCTTCCCGGCAGGCCACCCTCTTCACCCTCGGCGTCGCCTGGCTCCTGCCCTTCTCCCTCCTCGCCGCCACCGAACGCATCGCCCGCCCCGACGGCGACTTCGATCTCATCGAGTCCCAGCCCGGCTCGCCCTTCACCACCCTCCGCCGCGAACTCCGCAATGACGGCCCCGGGGAACGCGTGGTCACGACGATCGAGTTTGTCCGACCCGCGCCGTTGACTCGCCCTGTGCAGGCCTACCGCACCCTGGGGGTGGACGGCCTCCAGCCCGCCGACCAACCCGCCTCCAGCTACCTCTTTCTCGCCGCAGCCCAACCCGACGCCAGCGACGGCCTCGTCGCCGGCTGGATCACCCAGGAACGGGGCAGCGGCAGCGTCCATAGCCGGGCCACCGGCCAGGAACTCACCCTCACCGGCCGCCTCGAGTTCGGGCGCCTCCGTCTCCGGCCCGGCCAGCACCTCGTGACCGACGCCTTCGTCGTCGGCCGATTCCCCGATGCCCGGCATGGGCTCGAGTCCTACGCCGATGCCATTGCCCAAGCGAACCGGATCCAACTGCCGAACATCCCTAGCGGCTACTGCACCTGGTACTCGAGCCCGCATGGCGGCGCCTCCAACGAAAAGGCCATGGCCGAACTCGCCGCCTTCTGCGCCCGCGAACTCAACCGGTTCGGGTTCGACACGATCCTGGTGGACGACCAGTGGCAGGGACCCGCGGTGGCCAAAGGCGGCCTCATGGGAACAGGGCCCACCGGCAACTTCACTCGCCACGATCCCCGAGGTCCCTACCCCTCGGGCATGAAGGCCAACGCGGACACCCTCGCGCGCAACGGCCTCCGCCCGGGCCTGTGGTTCACTCCCTTCTCCTGGGACCCGCGCGATCCCCTCTTCCGCGACCGTCAGGACTGGTTCGTGAAGAAGCAGGATGGTTCCCTCTACGAAGTGCTCTGGGCCGGCTGGTGCCTCGACATGACCCATCCCGACGCCCGCGCCTTCCTCCACGACGCGATCCGCCGCATGACCGGCGAGTGGGGCTACCGCTACCTCAAACCCGACGCCATGTGGTGCGGCCTCGCCGCAAAATGCACCTACCCGGGCACCGCCTATGTCGACGACCACTTCGGCGACGCGGTCTTCCACGACCCTTGGATGACCGGCCTCCAGGCCTACCGCGCCGGACTCCGGACCATGCGTGAAGCCGCCGGCCCCACTACCTACATCGCCGCCTGCAATGTCGCGCAGAATTTCCGCTCCCTGGGTGGCGCCATCGGCCTGGTCGACGCCATGCGCATCGGTCCCGATACCGGCGCCGACTGGGGCGCCATCCTCCCGAACTTCCACCTGGGCACGCGCCTTTACTTCCTCCACAACCGCGTCTGGCATAACGACCCCGATTGCCTGATGGTGCGCGAACCGCTCACCCTCATCCAGGCCCGCTCGTTCGCCTCCTGGATCGCCCTCTCCGGCAGCCTCAACCTCGTGAGCGAATGGCTGCCAGGCCTGCCCGCCGACCGGCTCGACTGCATCAAACGCTCGATGCCCAACACCGGCTTGGCCGCCCGCCCCCTCGATCTGTTCGAGCATATGCCCGCCCGCGCCTGGCATCTGACCGACAGCCGGCGCCACGTGGTCGGCCTGTTCAACTGGAGCGACCGCCAGCCCGCGACCACCCGGGTGAACCTCGAGGCCCTCGGGGTGAAGAAGGACGCCACCCCTGTCGTCGGCCTCGACTACTGGAGCGGCCAACTGGTGCCGATCCGTGACGGCGTGTTGTCCGCGGAACTGCCACCGGCCGGCTGCAGCATCGTCTCCCTTGCCGCCCTCCGCGAGCGTCCGCTACTCCTCGGCACCTCGCGCCACATCACCCACTGCTTCGTCGATGTGGGCCCGGAACACTGGAGCGACCCACGCCTCTCCGGCACGTGCAAGCTCGTCGGCAGCGATCCCACGGAGCTGCGCCTCGCGACCGCCTCGACGCGCGGCGCGTGGAAGGCTCTGAGCGCCGAGGTGTCGCCGGCCGACCGCGAGGCGGGCGTGACCGTGGCGATGAAGGAGGAGCCGGGGCTGCTCCGGGTCACGCTCGCCGCCCCTGCCAACCGCGAAGTCCATTGGTCCGTGCGCTTCGACCCGCAACCGGCGCCACCCCCGGCCGCCGCACCGCCGACCAGGTCTACGGCGCGCGCGGCTGGGTCGGCCACACCATGACCCATCCCTGGGGCTTGACCGCCCCGGGTTGGTGGACCGGCTGGGGCACGCACCCCACCGCTGGCATCTGGATCGCCTCCCACCTCTGGGACCGCTACCGCATCACCCTCGACCGCGAGTTCCTCCGCCAACGAACGGGTTTGAACCTGTCACCTTGGCAGGTTGAGGAGAGGGTGGCCAGAGTCCGGGTGAGGGGCCGTCCGAGTTTCAACATCAGGATGCCTGGTTCTCCAAAGAAAGGTCTTGTCATCCGATCATCGACATACATAAGAATGGCAGGAGAAGGACGAGAAGCATCGCCCTCACCTGCCGCACGGCAAACCGCTCCTCAAGTCTATGACTGCTCGTGCCGATCCACTCGCTCCGCATTCTCCGGCGTCGTTACTCGCAGTTCGGGTCCGTGGGCCAGGGGATCTGCCCGACGGGGTGCCTTGCTCCCAGTCGAGACCACCCTTGCCAAGCGGCATTCCCGCGCCGAACCCGCGGACTGGCCAGCCCCAGCCAGCCTGGCGGAGGGCCTTAGGCTGGAGTCTCGTCCTTGCCGCGGCCTCCACGTGTTTCCTTGCCTCTGCCGCGGTCGTCGATCCCTACCTGCAGGCGCAGCTGACGAACACGCCGAATGGCAAGCTTCGCCTCGCATGGCCCGCCACGCCCGGGGGGATCTACCAACTTCATGTCACCACGGACCTCAACTCCCCGGATTGGACCCCGGCCGGCGCTCCCATCCAGGCCAGCGGCGCGCAGGCTTCCTTCGAACTAGAACCCGCCGGCATCCGCCGGTTCATTCGTCTCGTGCAAGTGTCTCGCATTGCCCTCGCGGAAGACTTCGAGCAAGGCGCCGGGGCTTGGCAACTGGAAACCGGTTGGGACACCGAGACCGATGGCAGCTCGGTCCTACGAGGCGAAGGGCACTATTGGGCTCGGCTGGAAGGAAATGCGCAGTGGACCGATTACCGCTTGCGCTTGCACCTCAAACTGATCGCCGGCGGCATCCACCTCAACTTCCGCATGAACGATCGGGGCCGTTACTTCATCGGGTTTGCAGCTAACGGCATCAACCTGCACAAGCAATACTGGCCCGCCGTGTTTCTGCACAACCTGGCCTTTGACCTCACGCCTTTCAGCACCGGCACTTGGCATTCCATCGAAATCGTGGGCACAGGCGACATTATTGAGATCTGGCTCGACGGGGAAAAACGCATCACTTACCAGGACCCTGACCCGCTGCTGGCTGGGACCATCGCTTTCGAGACCCACGACAACTCGCGCGCACACCTCGACGACATCGTTGTCGAAACCGAGCCCGCCCTCCTCCCCGACCCGAACCTGGTCTGGACCCGTACTGGAGGACCGCTGGGCGGCATCGGCTACGACGTGAGGGTCCGCCCTGACAATCCACGAATGCTCTACGTCACCGATGCCTTCAGCGGCGTCAGCCGCAGTGAGGATGCCGGCGCAACGTGGACTCCGGCCAATGAAGGCATCACGAGCCGAACCGGCGCCTCCGGCGACTCGATCCCCGTGTTTTGCCTCACCATTGACCCCAAGAACCCGGACGTCCTGTGGATCGGCACCCAAGGGATGCGCGGCGTTTACCGTTCCACGAACGGAGGAAAGTCCTGGATTCGATCGGAGAACGGCATCCCGGGCATCCCCGGCATGACCTTCCGGTCGTTCACCATCGATCCCAACGATTCCAACACCGTTTATGCGGGTGTCGAAATCCCCACCGCCCAACCAGGTCCCGACGGCCGGGGCGAAGCCCGCGGCAAGATCTTCAAGACCACCAACGCCGGGACGTCCTGGTTCGAAGTCCTCGACACGGGTGCTCTTGTCCGTTGGATGGCCATCGATCCCACGGACTCGCGTACCCTCTATGCGGCCACCGGAATCTTCGACCGGGACGACGCGGTCACCGAGGGGATCCTGAAATCGACGGACGGCGGCGCCACCTGGTTCCACATCAACCAGGGTCTGCCCAACCTGACTGTTGGCGCGCTGGTCATGGATCCACGTAACCCTCAGGTCCTTTACGCGGGGACGGGGCGGCACAACGGCTTCGGCGGTGGACCGAGCGCGGCCCACGGGGGCGTCTTCAAAACCACCAACGGTGGGACCGCCTGGGTCGAGGTCCTCCACCGCCCGAACGATTACTTTCCGGTCACCGCTATGGCCTTGGCCCCCTCTCTACCCGACACGGTCTATGTGGCGGCAGTGAATCGCTTCTATCGAAGCGAAAACGGGGGTGTATCCTGGAGCTGGTTCCCGTTGGAAACCGATGGCGCCTCCGTCGGGATTCCCATCGCCCTTAGCGTCGATCCCTCGAACCCCAACGTGCTCTACCTGAACAGCTACATCGGAGGCGTTTTCAAATCCAGCGATGGTGGCCGGACCTGGGACATCTCGAGCCAGGGTTACACGGGTGCCCAAATCAGCGACGTCGGGACCGACTTGAGCCAACCGTCTCGGGTCTACGCGCTGGGACGAATGGGTGTCGCCAGCAGCGACACGGCTGGTCGCGAATGGCGTTACCTGAACCGCGACGCCACCCAAGGCTTCCTCGAAGGCGCTGGGCTCTCCGTCCATCCCGCAAACCCCAACGATCTCCTCATTGCCAATCGTATGAATGGTTTTGTGTTCCGCACCACTGACGGAGGCGAACATTGGGAATTCGTGCACGATGCGTTTCCGAGAGACTCCTACCCAGCCAACGTCCACGGTCTGGTTCAGTTCAGCCGCAATTCCTCATACCCAGAGGTGATCTACGCAGCAGGTCGCATGGCCGCAGAAACCTGGGGCATCAACTCCTGGACCCGCAGCATCGGCGTGCTCAAGTCCACCGATGGCGGGTCGCATTGGATGCCGACCACCAACGGCCTGCCCGCCGACCTCAATATCAACGCCGTCTCCGTGCACCCAACCGACCCTAACGTGGTCCTCGCGGGCACCCTTCACGACGGCGTCTACCGCACCACCAATGGAGGGCTCCAGTGGGCCAAACTGGGCCATGCCTTCGCCGAGGACGTCCGCGCCGTCCGCTTCGACCTGCACAACCCGGCGGTCCTCTACGCCGGCGCCGAACGCCTCGGCTTCTTTGTCTCGACCAACAGCGGACAAACCTGGCGAAACGCCAGCACAGGCATGGAACCGAATGGCTCCATCCGCGCCATCGCCGTCGACCCGGCCCGGCCGATGACCCTCTGGGCGGCGGACATCCAGAGCGGGGTCTATCGCAGCACGAACCAGGCGGCTCATTGGCAGGCGGTGAACGCCGGCCTGCGCACCCGAGCGGTCACCTGCCTCGCCATCTCGGCGGACGGAAACGTCCTCTACGCGGGCACCGATGGCGAAGGCGTCTTCCGCGTCGGCAAAGTGACCGGGACCACCAGTCTCGGGGGACTGGTCCGCTCTGCCGATGGGCCCGTCCCGGGCGCGCTGGTCCAGATCCAAACCACCACGCGAACCGCCGTCACTGACACCGCGGGCCGCTTCCGCATCCAGGGATTGGAACCTGACGTCCCCGTCCGCGTGACCGCATGGGCTCCCGGGTACTACATCGCAGGCGGCGCATCCCATGTCCCGGGCCAGGCGGACATCGTGCTCGAGGTGCGGCGCCTGCCGCACCAGGACCATCCTGACTATCGCTGGCTGAGCGCTTACTCCAGTCCCGCGCACCAGGCCGCCTGCCAAAACTGTCACTCGGTTCCCGGTCAGCCGTCGTCCGCGCTCCCGTTTGACGAATGGCGACGCGACGCCCACGGCACCGCCGCCCAAAACCCGCGCTTCCTCAGCATGTACGCCGGCACGGATCTGCAAGGCAGGCGCAGCCCTCTGACTCGCTTCGTCGTCAATCCCGAATACGGCCGCGTGCCGCTCCCCCCCGACCCGGATCAGCCTTATTACGGGCCAGGCTACCGCCTCGACTTCCCCAACTCGGCCGGCAACTGCGCCACCTGTCACACCCCCGCCGCCATCGACCAGGATCCCTTCGGGACCGACCCGACCACCGTGGCCGGAGTGGGGGCTGAAGGCGTCACCTGCGACCTTTGCCACAAGATTCAGCGCGTCCGGTTCGATCCTGCTACGCGCCTGCCCGACTTGGGCCGCCCCGGGGTTCTGTCGATGGAGTTTCTCCGTCCCCCGCCGGGGGAACAGGTCTTCTTCGGTCCCTACACCGACGTTGCCCCGGGCGACGACACCTTTCTGCCCTTGCAGCGGCAAAGCCAGCTTTGTGCCCCCTGCCATTTCGGAGTCTTCTGGGGAACCGTCATCTACAACTCCTATGGGGAATGGCTCGATAGCCCCTATAGCGATCCGGTCCGCGGCCAGACCTGCCAGGATTGCCACATGCCCACGGGCCTGGCCGATCACTTCGCCAGATTCGACCAAGGCGGCCAACGGCGATCTCCCGCCACCATCTTCAGCCACCGCATGCCCGGAGCCAGCGACCTGAACCTGCTGCAACATGCCGTTCGCCTCGAAGTCACCGGCGCGCGCGCTCCGGGAATCGTCGAGGTCGAAACCGCCGTGACCAACGACCGCACCGGACATCACGTCCCCACCGATTCTCCCCTGCGCCACATGATTCTGCTCGTCCGGGCGCAGGGATCCACCGGCAACCCGGCCCCGCTGCTGGAGGGTCCCCGGTTGCCGGACTGGGTCGGGCAAGGCGACCCGGCCGAGGGCTGCTTTGCGGGGCTCCCCGGCAAGGTCTACGCGAAGGTCCTGGAGGAACTGTGGACCGGCGTCTCGCCCACGGGCGCGTATTGGAATCCCACTCTGATCGTGAGCGACTCCCGTCTCCCCGCCTTCGCCACGGACCGCGGCCGCTTTACCTTCGAAGTCCCAGTGGGTGAACCGCTCACGGTCACCGTCACCCTCCTCTTCCGCCGAGCCTACAAGGACCTGATGACGAGCAAAGGCTGGTCGGATCCGGATGTCATCATGGCGGAGCGAGTTCTGGTTTTCTGAAGGTGATCTCCTCCCCCCCAATCCTTCAGCCGAAGAGCGAAGCCAGAATACGGGTCTGCGCAACAATACCCGAAGTTGTGTTTGCGCAGACCCGAAGCGGGAGCGCGCGGATCTCCGGAGCCCCGACCTCCACCTTGACCCTCGACGACCTCAACGAAGCGGATGAGGGGAGATACAGCGTGCGGGTCTACAACGCCGAAGAGAGTTCTCTGAGGGAGGAAGCTGTCTTGCATCCTCTCAGACCTCCAAGAGTCGAGGCGGCGCGGGGATCTGGCGATACGGTTCTCCTCACGGTGCTCGGAGAACCAGGCGCCGCCAGGGTGATCGAGTCTTGCCGTGATCTCCGGGAATGGCAGGAAATCGCCACCCAAAGTGCATTCTTGGGCGAATGGCTCACGCGTGGCGTGAGCCATCCCGGCCCTGACGCCTTCTTTTGCCGCGCCAAAGGCGTACCCTGAAGAAAAGGCCCGGACTCACCCCACCATGGCCATGTCACCTGTCCCCAACTCACGACTCACGCCGCTGCTGCTGCTCCTGGCGTTGTTGGCTGTTGTCTCTCCACTCCTTGCCCAGCCTAGTCCGCAGACGCTCACGTTTGCCCCGCGACCGCTGCCCGCCTGGTTGGACACGCCGGTTCGACTCGAAGCCTCCGCCAGCAGCGGCTTGCCGGTCTCGTTCTCGGTTCTCTACGGCCCCGCCTCGATCGATGGGGATCTCCTGACGGTCCGTGATCTCGGCCGAGTCATGATCACGGCGGTTCAGCCAGGGAACGCGGACTTCGCGCCGGTGTCGCAAGTGTTCCTTTTCGACTTGGGTCAACCGGCGGGCTCAGTCGTGGCCTGGGGAGATAATACCTACGGGCAAGCGCAGGTTCCGGAGGCGGTCTCCAACGCGGTAGCGGTTGCGGCAGGCGGCGAACACAATCTCGCGCTCCGGAGCGATGGATCCGTTTACGCCTGGGGTAATGACCGGGTTCGCCAATGTAGGGTTCCCTCTAACGCGACGAATGTCGTCGCCATTGCTGCCGGGGGAGTCTTCAGTGTGGCGCTCCGCGCCGACGGGACGGCCATACATTGGGGAGATTTCTATTCGTTCGGGCCCCAGAGTGTCGTCGCCATCTCTGCCGGCCCCAACCACCTCGCGCTCCTCAGAACAGACGGACGAGTGGAGGAAATTGCGTCCCAATGGGGCGTAGGGGCACGGCTGAGTCCGCTTGAGAACACGAATGTTGTCGCCATTTGTGCCGGTGGTAGACAGGGTGCCGCCAGGCGGACGGTAGCGATCACTGCGAATGGCGACGTTATCGGGCCACGTGGCCGTGTCATTGGCGGTTCCATACTCCCTAGCTCGATGCGCCCCACGGTGCGAGTCGGACTCGGCGACTCTTTGATGTTCGGGCTGCTGCCGGACGGCCTGCTTCGCGCTTACGGGCATGGCCCGAGTCTGATCCTTCCCCTTTCCCAGGTCGTGGACTTAGCGGCGTTCCGCACGAACCTCCTGGTGCTGCATGCTGACGGCTCGGTGCGAGGCTTTGGGGTGCAGGAAGTCGTGGCATCGCCACCTGACCTGCGCGACGCCGTCGCCGTCGCCGTCGGCGAGCGTCACGGCATTGCTATCGTGGGGGATGGCAGTCCTTGTATCGTTGGGCCGATTCGCTTTCGCCCCCTGGCCTCCATGGGCCAACCGTTGCCGTTGGCGGTCCGGGCAGCCGGGGCACAGCCCATGAGTTTTGCTTGGTTGGCCAATGGCGTGCCCATCCCGGGCGCGGATTCGGCCGCGCCGACCATCCCGGCCCTGTGGAGGGGCGACACCAACGAATACCGCGTGGTCGTTTCCAACGAGCGCGGATCAGTAACGACGGCTGCGCTTCGGATCCCGGTCAGCACCGTGAGCGCCTGGGGCGGGAACACGGTGAAACAACTGGAGATTACCTCGACCGTTACCAACCCGCTCGCCATCTCCGGAGGAGCCCTGCATTCGCTCGCGCTTCAACCCGATGGGTCGGTGGTGGCGTGGGGTAAACAAATCAGACTCAACCTCACTACCGCGCCTCCGGTGATTCCGCTGTACGCAACCAACCTGTTTGCCGTTGCCGCGGGCGGCACGCACAGCGTGGCGCTGCAACGAAACGGTGGCATCATCGCGTGGGGGGACAACGGCGAAGGGCAAACGAATGCCCCGCAGGTTGGGGACGGGATTACCGTGGCGGCAGGTTGGGCGCACAGTGTCGTGTTGCGAGCAAACGGGAGCCTCGCGGCATGGGGCAGCAATGAGTACGGCCAAGCAGTCGTTCCCGCGGAGGCGACCAATCTGATCACCGTAGCGGCGGGCTATTATCACAACCTCGCGATCCGGGATGACCGGAGTGTGGCTGGCTGGGGCTGGGAATCTGACGTTCCCGACGCTGCAACCAACGTGGTCGCGGTCGCGGCCGGTTGGAGACATTCCCTTGCAGCACGGGCTGATGGAACGGTGGTGGCGTGGGGAGACAACTCTTACGGACAGGCTAACGTGCCGGCGGATGCTACCAACGCGATCGCGGTCGCGGCTGGATTTTACCACAGCCTCGCGCTGCGAGATGATGGAACCGTCGTGGCGTGGGGAACGAATTTCCATGGCGTGACGACGGTCCCAACGGGTTTGCGAGACGTCGTCACGATTCACGCGGGGGAGGACTTCAATGTGGCCTTGAGCCGCCCTGGCGTTCCCACCATTGGGAACATCGTAGGCAGGACCAATTGCCCGCTGGCCGCGTCCACGACGCTCAGCGCCCAGATCGGCGGGTCTTACCCGTTGCACTACCAGTGGCTGCGAGATGGAGTCCCTTTGCCGGGAGAGACGGCCCGCTATCTCCAACGAAGAAACGTCAACGCAAACGATGCCGGCCTCTACACGCTGCAAGTATCCAATTCCTTCGGCGTGACCATAAGCGAGGGAGCGAGGCTCAACGTTCAGTCCGCGCCTTACATTGCCAGCCGATCGACCCACTTGACTCGGCTTCCTGGTCAAAGCGTGTGCGTGAGCGCGGAGGTCTTCGGGGAAGCCCCCATCAGCTATCAGTGGTTCCTCGATGGGAGGCCATTATCGAACGGCCCGACTATTGCAGGTGCGCAAGAGGCCACGCTGTGCCTGAATTCGCCTTCCCGAACGGACAACGGCCTGTTGTCATTGCGAGCTTCCAACTCTCGCGGGTTCGCGAGCGCTTCGGTGGCGGTCCTTTCGGTCACTCCGATTGCTGCCTGGGGCGATAACACCTATGGACAATTGGAGATCCCCCCGATGACGAACTCGCCGATCGCCATCGCGGCCGGCGATTCCCATAACCTCGCGCTTCGGGACAACGGCAGCATCGTTGCGTGGGGGGAGAATGAGTTTGGCCAATGCGACGTACCCACTCCCCTCATGGGCGCCACCGCGATTGCGGCTGGGCGAGGTCACAGCGTCGCCTTGTTAGCGACGGGAGGATTAATTGGTTGGGGAGATAACAGGCAGGGACAAGTGACCATACCAGCCAGTGCCACCAATGTCCTGGCCATCGCGGCGGGAGGGAATCGCACGATGGCGATGCTTGCTGATGGGCGCATTCTAACCTGGGGCGAAGGGGTCACCGCTTCTGCGCCCCCGGCCAGTTCGAATGCCATCGCGATGGCGATGGGGGCGGCAGGGGTTCTCGTCCTGGCCGCAGATGCCTCCTTGGTCCAATGGGGCTCCATGGTGCAACCGCCGGAGAGCCAGGGCTTCGCAGCGGTTGCCGTGGGCGATGGTCATTTTGTCGGCGCCAAGGAGGATGGGGACGTAGTGGTGTGGGGGGACAACTGGTACGGGCAGGGACTGGTCCCGGACTCGGCGACGGACGTGGTCGCGGTCGCCGCTGGTGGGGATTCCAGTTTGGCTCTGCGCAGAGACGGAACCCTTGTTGCTTGGGGGGATCCGTCATTCTCATCGAGCCAGATTCCGCCGTTGCCGCGGCAGGTCATTGCGATCTCCAAAGGCTCGTTACACAGCCTGGCGCTGCTCTCTGCCGCCGCGGAACCGCGTCCCTTTCTGTCTACCTTCTTCAATCAAGGAGAAGTGGGCGTGACCTGGAGAGTCTCGGGCGTGCCATTCCAGCTACAATGGACTGCGTCACTGGATCCAGGCGCTTGGCGCGATGTCATTGAACCACCCCGAGTGCAGGACGGAGTTGCTTCAGTGGTCATCACACCGGGCTCCAGCCAGATGTTCTTCCGTCTCCGTCGATAGGCCACCCGACGGTTCCAACCAACACCCTGCCAAGTATCTCCTCGGCAAGTGCAGGGAGGGGAGCACCGTTTGAATCCGCGCCCCGGCCTTTCGACCGGGGCGACCGCTTGAAGAGGTGGACTCGCACATGGACTTTGTTGTTTGAATCCGCGCCCCGGCCTTTCGACCGGGGCGACTGCGGCCCGCGTTCCCGCCGGGCCACAAGGGGTTCTTAGGGCATTTCCGCGAACCTTTCCAGTTCGATTCCGCTCCTGGTCCGAGTGATATGTCAATGATCTCGAGCGGAGGGAGGCGGGACGCGGTTGTTGAGGAGGTCCGCGAACCTCCCGGCTGCAGGCCGGCACTCAAGGTTCGCGGAAGTCGCATTACAAAATCAGAAGTTCCGTAAGGTCAATCGGCGTTTCCGTCCCGTGATGCTCGATGCGCTGGACGGCTTTCTCATCCAGGAAGTAGAAACGCAGTGAATCCTCGTCCTCCTTGATTTCCCGAAGGAGTCGATCGCGAAGGCGCACCCACTCGGTCTGGCCAACCTGGCATTCGAAGACGGATTTCTGGACCCGGACCCCGTAGTCTTCGCAGCACTGGGCGACCCGCCGGAGTCGTCGCCGGCCTGCTGGCTCCACGGTGGAGACGTCGTAGGTGACAAGGATCAGCATGACAGGTTATTCGCGGTTCGGTTTCCGTCACGGCATTATTTAGGGAGCAGAGGGATATAGTCAACGAGGTCGCCGCGCAGGTGCCGGGCCAGGATGCGGGCCTGCACAAAAGGCATCTGCCCCAGCCGCAGGTTCTGGTCGAGCAGCGGGTGTTGCATGGTTTCCTGTTTGCGCTGCTGCCAGGCGGTGATGACGCCCTTGCGACCGGCGTCGGTGAACTCGACGGCTCCCCCTTCTCGCTCCCGAAAGTCATCGGACCCGATCTGCTGACGGTTGATGAGGGTGATGGCCAAGCGGTCCGCCAGCCAGGGCCGGAACTCCTCCATGAGGTCCAAGGCCAAGGCGGGCCTGTTCGGGCGTTCGGCATGCAGGAAGCCGACGAAGGGATCGAGTCCCACCGCGGTCAGCGCCGCCACGCAATCATGGCGGAGCAGAGCGTAAAGGAACGAGAGCAGGCAGTTGATCCGGTCGCGCGGTGGCCGGCGGCTCCGGCTGGTGAAGGCGAACGTCTCCTGCTGCTACTTCAACGTCAGACTCAACACGCCGAAGTAAGTGGCGCTCCCCATCCCTTCCACGCCCCGCAAGCCGTCCAGCGCGCCCGGTTGCGCCAGGTCGGCCCCCGACCATTGACCCAATGCCTCAATCTGGCGCCCCAGAGCATCCGTGGCCTGGGTGATTTGGCTTTTCCGTTGAGCGTCCTCCGATTCGCGGCCGGCGCGCAAGAGGCTGTTGCGACTGTTCTGCGGAAACGGCTGTGAACCTGTCACCATGCGGGGGGGCGCTGGCGAACCTTGTGGTTGCCCACCTCTCCCCGCCCCTCCCCGCCCGCCGCGGGCAGGGAGGGAGTCCAGCAAGGGGCAAGCGAAGCAAACCACCGCGTGCATAACTCCCTGCTCATGACTCCCTCGCCTCCGTCGGACGGAGGAGAGAGGGGAGAGGAGGCCGCCGAAGCCGGACACCTTTTCGTTCACTTGCTTCCTGAACCATACAACGATGGAGAGAGGGGAGAGGAGGCCGCCGAAGCCGGACACCCCGAGCATGGTGAACCTGGCTCATGAATTCAGGACGAGCATGAAGCAGGCCGGAGGGCGACCATTAATCCGTCACCATGGAGAGCGTGGGAACGCCCCGAGGACACCGCTTCCGAGGAAACGCTTGCCATGGTCAGCCTCCGCGGGGATTACTTGGGAATCCTTGCGCCTATCCATGACGGCGGAACACGACACAGCCGGGACGGCTCGGCAGCTCGCGAACGCTCGGGCTGCGGTCGCCCCACCCTCCCATGCCCGCGGGCGTCGCACGCTGGCCAGGGGCAGCGCCGCCACTTCTCAGGCCGTCACGCCACCCCCAGCCGTCCACTCCCCGTGCCTGTTCCAGCCGTGAAGCTCCCCCGCCTCCCCGCCAGGCCCGCCAGGACTCGAGCCTTCACCCTCATCGAACTGCTCGTGGTCATCGCCATCATCGGGATCCTGGCCTCCCTCCTCCTGCCCGCCCTGAGCAAGTCCAAGGAACTGGGGCGGCGCACCGTCTGCAAGAACAACCAGCGCCAGATCATCCTCACCATGCTGATGTATGCGGCCGACTACAAGGGCATGTTTCCCGAGGGCAAGCGCGACAATCAGTTTGAGCACTTCTCGTTCCTCCACAGCGCCACCTACGAGTACCTCCAGCGGGTGGGACGGATGCACACCAACAACCTCACCTGCCCCAACAAGCGCGACTGGTTCCGCTTCGAACCCGGCGTGGGCTACCGCTTGGGCTACTACTTCCTCTTCGGCCACAACACCCAGTTGGACCCCCGCGACCGCGAGGGCTCCTACCGGGGACCCGTCCCGTGGGATTCCCCCCGCCAGGACACCGATAACCCCCGCTGGCCCATGATGGCCGACGTCATCGAAAAAGGAACCGTCACCCCCAACGTCACCTCCGCCCCCCACGGAGCCAGAGGCCCCGTCCGCAGCCGCGTCGGCCAACTGCCCGAGCCTCACGTTATCCGCTCGGAAGGCGGCAATGTGGGCTTCCTCGACGGCGCCGTGGAGTGGCGGAAACAGCACTTGATGAAGGAGCACTACGCCACCATCCCCGACGGGGCCATCCGCGGGTATTGGTAGCCCCAACGCGACCCTACCCATCCCGGCGAACCTCCGCTTGACCGTCCCCCCTGCCCCTGAACCCCTTTCCAGTCCCCGTCGGCGGGCCCCGGAACTGACGCCCCGCCCGGCAACCGTAGGCAGCGCCCTCTCCTCCGCTGGCGCACGCGCCAGCAATTCTCATTTTGAAATTCGGACGGCCCCTCACCCGGCCTTTGGCCACCCTCTCCCCGCGCCGCTTATAGCAGAAGGCAGCCGAGGCGCGGGAAGAGGTGACGGTTCATGGGGAGCCTCCAAGTCGAACGAACCGACGCGCAGGGGGACCATGAACCGGGCGGACCG
>CAZVRY010000044.1:0-33540 GCA_964629545.1 uncultured Verrucomicrobiota bacterium
TTAGGATTAGGATTACGAGTTGGAGCGAGGATTCAGCCTTTAGCCTTTCCGGTTCGTGGGGAGGGAAGTGGAGAGGGGGAGTCCTCCTTTCAAAATGAGCATGGCTGCGACCCTGGATCTTGCGGTTGACAAATCGGCTGGCCTGCCAGAGAGGTTATCATGGCCCGGGCTCGACGGAGCCCGCCGCCAAGAAAAAGCCTATGGCGCCCCACGACCCAACGACGCTGTCCAACCCCCACGCGGAAAAGGTGATTCCTGCCGGTCCTGAAAGCGTCCTGCGAGAAGCGCGGCTGCAAATCGAACGGAAAATCTTCCTGTTCGCGCTGAAAGAAAACCCTCGCGGCCGGTTCCTCCGGATCACGGAGGACGTCCTCGGTCGGCGGGACACGATCATCGTCCCGGCCAGTGGATTGCGCGAGTTCCGTCAGGTGTTGGACGAATTGATCACCCTCGCCGAACCCTCGCCGCCCGTGTCCGACCATCCGTGAGCCCGGGTCGGCGGCACCGGCCGAACGCGACTTGCTCCCGGCCTGCCATCGGTGTTCGGGGTTCCAGGGCGCGGGCCTCCGCCCGAACATCCTTGTCGGCTTGGGCGGACATCCCTAAGGTCGACGCATGGCCAAGTCGCGCTTCTACGATACGTTCGCGCCGATTTTCGGCACGCCGGTCCCGACTCCGGCGGCGAGGAAGCCGGCTCCGGTTCGCCTCGAGCCGGATTTGTTCGGCCATCCGCCGGCCGACTATGCGACGCGGGAACGTCTCGCTTACGGCTTCCACCGCGAGGTCTTCGATGCCTGCCTGAAGGAGATAGGGATTCGCCTGGCCACGTGCCGAGGCGAGGTGGGCGAGCAGGATCGGACGGAGGTGGTCCGGATCATGGCCGAGGTGGGGACCGTAGCCCAGGCTAACGGCATTTGCGCGGTCAGCCCCGTGGTCACGCACGAGACGGAATACTCGTTCACCGCGGGGGGACGGGATGAGCGTGGGAACCCGTGCCTCTTCCTGGCCACTCCCTTTTTCGATCCCAGGAGCGAGCTCTTTCCTTACCTCGCCGAGGCCTTGTTCGCCGAGATGGCCTGCGCGCGGTCGCGGGATGAGCCGCTGGACCCGGAACGCCGAGCCCAGGCCCTGCGCCTCCGTCGGATGCTGTTTGAGGAGCACTACGGCCCCGATGGCGCCTCGCTGCTTCGCCAACCTCTCCAGCGGTTGGTCAAGGAGGCCTTGGCGCGCCCGGGCCACCCGCCGCCCACGCCGGGGGCGGCGCCTGTCCCTGCCCCGTTCAGCCTCAACGCCGTGGATGCCGTCGACTTCGCCCAGGGCGTCGTCGAACACACCCTGCTCGCCCTGGCCAAGCTCAATCCCACCAAGGAAATCGGGGGCCCCATCTATGGCTTGCTTCAGGCCGAAGGCCGCCGCCTGACGGTCAGCCACGCGCTGACCAGCTACCAGTTCGTAGCCGGGGACGGCACCCTGCGGTTCACCAAGGCCGGTTGGGAGGACATCCAACGCCAGCGCAGGCTGATGGACAAAGAGGCCCGCTTCAAAGGCTTGCTCCAGGTCGGCTGGTGGCGCAGCTATCCGGAATCCTGGGGAGAAGTCCATCGCGGGGTGTACTCCTATTCGGATATGGCCGTGCTCGGCCAACTGGGGAACATGCTGGGCCTCCTGGTCAACCCGCGGGCCGGCGGGGACGAAGTCTATCTCTTCGACGGCCGCTTTCACCCTCGGTTTCCCGGGACCGAGGATGGGTTTTACCAGGCCCCCTGGCGGGGGAACCTCATCACTGGGAAGACGAGCATCGACCTGGGCGAGGAGGCGGTGCGGGCGCTGAACCTGAACCCGCCGTTGCGCCAACCCCTGGCTCTGCTCCAGGAGCGCCTGGCGGAGCTCGAAGCCAAACGCCGGCGGGTCGAGTCCGCCCAGGAACTGCCCCGCCCCGCCAGCGCTGGCGATCCTACCACCGACTACGTGGCGGTGGCCGAAAGCCTGGCCGAGTCGTTCCTCCGGCACCTCGACCGGCCCAGCGTGTTCTCCCTGTATGAACTCCTGCGACGCGGCAGCCTGCATGAGCTGATCAGCGCGCGCGTCCCGGAGGAACTCCACGAGCGGATCGCCGACTTCCTCCGGGGGGCGGCTGGCAAGGATCCGGCGGTGCTAAAACATGCGCTGATGCGCCGCATCAAAGAGCTGCTGGGTTAGTGTCCCCGCGCCACCCATACTGCCATGGCTACACCGCGTTTTTACGACACCTTCGCCCCGATTTTCGGGAAGGGCCCCGCGCCCACGCCGCCCGCGGCCTCCGGGCCGGCGGAGGAACCGACCGCCGCCGATGTGTTTGGGGGACCGCCCGCGGACTACGCCGCCAGCGAGCCGCTCGCCTATCACTTCCACCATGCCCTCTACGAGGCCTGCTTGAAAGAACTCGGCGTCCGACTGGAGATCGCGGCGGCCCGGCTGGCGGACCACGACCGCACGGCCGCGGTGAAGATCCTGGCCGAGATCGGCACCCTGGCCCAGGCCAATGCCATTTGCAGCGTGACGCCCGCCGTCAGCAGCGAACAGCAATTCTCCTTCAGCAGCGCGGGCCGCGACGCCGAGGGACGACCCTGCCTCTCGCTGGCCGCCGCCTTCTTCGATCCCCGCGGCGACCTCTTCCCCTTTCTGCCGGAAGCCCTGTTCGCGGAAGTGGCGTCTGCGGCCGGCCGGGAGGAGTCCGGGCTGCCCGCCACCGAGGGGTTGGCTCGGCCGACGCGCCGCCTGCTCTTTGAGGAGCACTTCGCGCCCGACGGCAGCCATTTGCTGCGTCCAGCGCTCGAGCGCCTGGTGAAGGAGGAACTGCGGCGCAAGGCGGGTCACACCACGCGCTTCGTGTCGGTGCCGACCGCCGGCGCTTTCAGCCTCAACGCGGTGGACACGGTCGAGTTCGCCCCCGGCGTGGTCGAGCATCACCTTTGCACGCTCGCCAAGCTCAACCACACCATGGAAATCGGGGGGCCCCTCTACGGGGTCGTCGACGCCCCCAACCGCCGCCTCAACGTCAGCCACGTCCTCACCAGCTACCAGTTCGTCGCCGGCGACGGCACCCTGCGCTTCTCCAAACAGGGCTGGGAGGACATCCAGCGGCAGCGCAAGCAGATCGAGCGGGAGACCCGGCTGCACGGACTCCTGCAGATCGGGTGGTGGCGGACCTACCCCGAAGCCTGGGGCGAAGCCTGCCGGGGCACCTACTCGTTCTCCGACCTCAATCTCATGGGCCAGTTGGGCAACATGCTCGGACTGCTGGTGAACCCGCGCTCCGACGGAACCGAGCTCTACTTTTTCGACGGCCGCTACCGGCCCCGGTTCCCCTACTCGGAAGAGAAATTCAGCCGCCAACCGTGGCGCGGCGTCAATGTCACGGGCAAGACCCGTCTCGACCTGCGCGAAGAGGCGGACCGTGCCGCCGCCCTCAACCCCCTCATCCAACTCCCCCTCAACCTGCTTCAGGAGCGGGTGCAGGAACTGCATAACAAACACCAGCGCAAACTCCCGTCCCCGACTGCTCCCACCGCCAACGCCCCCGTCCAGCCCCCGCCCCCCTACGAGTCCGCCGTGGTCGCCCTCGCCAACGCCTTCGCCGACCAACTCGAGACCCCCGCCCTGATGGCCGTGGCCGATCTCCTCCGACGCGGCGGCCTCAATCACCTCATCACCGCCCGCGTCCCCGAGGGTCTGCGCCCCGCCATCCTCGAGTTCCTGGGGGGGATCGACGACCGCGACGCCACGGCCGCCCGCCAGACCCTCCTTCGAGAAATCGAGCAGCGGCTGGACGGCTAACCTCGCCGCTCCGGCCGCACGTTTCACACCCCCTGGGAAACCGCCTCGGTCTGTCTTTCGGCCCGACTCGACCCCCCCTCACCCCTTACCCTCCCCCGGAACCGTCCCCTCACCCCGTCTCTCCCCAACCCAGGCCGGCGGAGCGTTGCCTCAGGTTGGGGAGAGGGAGAAAGGGAGAGGGGCAGGCTGGCGGTGAAACATCCGGGCTAACCCTTCTTCTCGGCCGCGGGCGCTCGGCGGGCCGCTTTCCGCCGGGGCCGCACCCGGGGCGCGTCCTTCCATAGGCCTTCGAGGTCGTAACGCTGCCGCACGTCCGGCCGCATCACATGCACGATCACATCGAAGTAGTCGAGGACCACCCACGCCGTGCGCACGGCCCCGTCCATCGCCCGCGGCTCCAGTCCATGATCCTCCTCCAATCGCTCCGTCACCTCGTCCACGATCGCGCGCAAGTGGGGCTCGCTCGTCCCGGACACGATCACGTAGTAATCCGTGACCGAGGAGAGCCGGCGGACATCGAGGATCTCGATTTGCTCCGCCTTCTTGTTGTCAGCCAGTTCCCGGCAAAGCAGGGCGAGCGCTCTAGGTTCCATCGGCGTCAGCTTGCGCCACTCACGGGCCAAGATAAAGTCGATTGTTGCGGATCACCTCCGCCACCGCGGCGCCCACCAGAAACTCGATCGGGCGCCCGGCCCGGACCCGCTCCCGAACCTGCGAGGCGGACAGGGCCAGCGGAAAGCCCCGCAACCCGACCCCCCGGAACGGGCTCGGCAGCACCGGCGCCCCCTCCCCCGGACGCGGAATCACCACGAACGAAGTCAGCCGCGCCAGTTCCTCCGGCTCCCGCCACCGCGGCAGTTGCGCCGCGTGATCCCCCCCCACCAGGTAGAACCGCTCCGCCTCGGGAAACCGCGCCGCATAGGTCCGCAAGGTCTCCACCGTGTAGGATACCCCCCCCCGCCGCAGCTCCACGTCGTCGACCTCGAACTCCGGACGACCCGCCAGCGCCAGGCGCAACATCTGCACCCGGACGGGTCCCGGGGCCAGCGTCTGCCCGGGCTTGAAGGGCGATTCGCTCGCGGGGATGAAGATCAGCCGGTCCAGGCCCAATTCCTCCTGCGCCGCCGACGCCGCCAGCACGTGCCCCCAATGCACCGGGTTGAACGATCCGCCAAACAATCCGATCCGTCGCATGCCCCCAACCTACCCGCCGCCCCCACGCCCACGAAGCCAAAAGCAAGGCCGTCTCACCCACCCCGCACTTGCGCAACGGCCCGCCTTGATTAACTTCCCCACCAATGTATCTGATCAGCTCCCGGCGCCTGCTCGCGCCCCTTACGGCCCTGGCTCTCTGCGGCTCCGCCCACGCCGCCGCCCCCGAGGCAGGCTTTGTCTCGATCTTCGACGGCCACAGCCTCAAAGGCTGGCACGTCAGCGCCAAGACCGGCCACAGCGCAGCCAGCAAACACCAGTCCGGCGGGCGATGGGTGGTCGAGGACGGCGCCATCGTCGGCTCCCAGGACGCCCCCGGAAACGGCGGCATCATCATGACCGACGAGGCCTACGGCGACTTCGAGGTCGCCCTGGAGATGCGCAACGACTTCGGGCTCGACAGCGGGCTGTTCCTCCGCAGCACCGAGGACGGCAAGGCCTGGCAGGCGATGATCGATTATCACGCGCGTGGGAACCTGATGGGCATCTACGGGGAAGGGCTGGGCGGCAAGCCCAGCGTCCGCAACTTCACCTTCGACGGCGATGTCACCCGCATCAAGCTGGTCGAGGGCCCTATCCCCTTCCCCCTGCCCGCCGAGCAATGGCCCCAGTTCTGGAAGCATGGCCAGTGGAACGAGCTGCGCGCCCGCATCGTCCAGAACCCGCCCACCATCACCACCTGGATCAATGGCGTGAAAATCATGGAATGGACGGAAAAGGAACTCCGCCACCCGGCGCGCGGCAGCATCGCCCTCCAGGTCCACGGGGGCGGCGATCACACCCGGCAATTCGTCCGCTACCGCAACATCCGGGTCAAACCCCTGGACCCTCCCGCCACGACCTTCCAGAACATCGACGTCCAGGAGTTCGAGCGCCTGCGCACCCAGCCCAATGTGGTCGTGCTGGACGTCCGCACGGACGCGGAGTTCGAGCAGGCCTACATCCCGGGCTCGGTACACATCGACATCATCGACAACGCCTTCGCCGATCGCATCGCCAGCCTCGACCGCACCCGGACCTACCTGGTGATCTGCGCCTCGGGGGCCCGCAGCGTGCGGGCTTGCCAGGGCATGCTCCCCTTGGGGTTCCGCGCCCTCTACAACCTCGAGGGCGGCTTGCGCGCCTGGCAGAAGGCCGGGCACAAGCCGGCCAAGGCCTCGTAGCCCGCCTGGTTCGCCCTCGCTTCCGGCCAACGTTCGGGAACGAGGCGCCCCCCAGCGCGCCGGATCACCCGACGAACGCGCCATGCACCGCGCGCATGGCGTCGTCCCCCTTGGCGGAGGCGATGGTCACGGAGATCTTGATCTCGCTGGTCGAGATCATGTCGATGTTGACCCCCGCGGAGGCGAGCGTCTCGAACATGAGGGCGGCGACCCCGGAATGGCTCCGCATGCCGACCCCCACGATCGACAACTTGGCAATGCTCTCGTCGGCAATGATCTCCCGGCAGCGCGATTCGTCCTTGAGACCTTCGATGACCTTGCGGGCCTTGGCCAGGTCCGCCTTGTCGATGGTGAAGGAAATGTCGGTCGACCGCGCCCCGGGACCGTGGCTGACGTTCTGGACGATCATGTCCACGTTGATGGCGGCCTCGGCCAGGGCCTTGAACACCGCCGCGGCCACGCCCGGGCGATCGGGCACCGCCACCAGCGTGAGCTTGGCCTGGTTCTTGTCGATGGCCACGCCGCGCACCACGACGTCCTCCATGCTGCGAGTTTCTTCTTTCACAAGGGTACCGGGGTTGTCATTCAGGCTGGAACGGACCTCGAACACCACGCCGAACTTCTTGGCGAACTCCACCGAGCGCAACTGCATCACCTTGGCGCCAGCCCCGGCCAGTTCCAGCATTTCGTCGTAGGCGATCTCCTCCAGTTTGCGGGCGCCGGGCACGATGCGGGGATCCGCCGTATAGACCCCATCCACGTCGGTGTAAATCTGGCAAAGATCGGCCTTGAGCGCCGCCGCGAGCGCGATGGCGGTGAGGTCGGAGCCCCCCCGACCCAGCGTGGTAATCTGGCCTTCCATGGTTTCGCCTTGGAACCCGGCCACGATCACCACGTTGCCCGCGTCGAGCAGGGCATGCACCTTCCGCGGCGTGATGTTCTGGATCTTGGCCTTGGTGTGGACGCCATCGGTGACGATCCCGGCCTGCGCCCCGGTCAGGGACACCGCCGGCACACCCAGCGCATGAAGGGCAATCGCCGCCAGCGCAATCGTCTGCTGCTCGCCCGTCGCCAGCAACATGTCCATCTCCCGCTCGCTCGGCAACGGCGTGATGTCCTTCGCATGTTTGATCAGGGCGTCCGTGACCCCGCTCATGGCCGAGACCACCACGACGAGCCGGTCTCCCCGCTTCCGGTAGTCCGCCACCCGCCGGGCGACGTTCTTGATCCGATCGGTGTTCGCCACCGACGTGCCACCGAATTTCTGGACGATGAGAGCCATAACCAACCAGGTCGCACCATCCTGCGGGCTCGCGCCCCGGCGGTGTCGAATGAGCGGGAACAGTAGGCAATCCGGCGGGTCTTGCCTAGTCCGGAGTTAACCCGTTCCTTGCTCCGTGGTCTTCGCGGCTTGAACCGCTGCACCGAGGGCAAGCGAGAGCATGAGCACGCGCCAGAGCATGGATTCGTCCTTTGGCCTTTAGCCTTTCCGGTCAAAACGCACTCGGACGACGCCCGAGCGTCGTCCGAGGGTGATTGCCTACCGCGCGGGCGCGGGCTGCCTAGCCAAGGAGCCGGAGCGCCGACTGCGGGAGGGCATTCGCCTGGGCCAACATCGCTGTGCCTGCCTGGACCAGGATGTTGAAGCGGGCGAAACGGGTGCTCTCTTCGGCCACGTCCACATCCTTGATGCGGCTGTTGGCGGCCGTGAGGTTATCGCGTTGAATGCTGAGCTGATCGCCGGTGTTGTTGAGCCGGGTGATGTTGGCGCCGACGGTGGCGCGGTCTTCCGACAGTTGGGTGATGGCCGTCTTGACGTCGGTCAGGGCGGTGGCGGCCCCGCCCGTGGTCGAGATGTCGCCACCCGTCGCGTCCGTGTAGGCGGCGCCGGTCAGGTCCACGCCCGTCATGGTGAACTTGTTGGCATCGCTGTCGATGGTGACTTCGAGATCGGTGCCGGCGAAGAGGCTGACACCATTGAAGTCCTTGGTCGCCACATCGTCGATGTAAGCGCCCAAGGTCTCGTATTCCTGTTGGTAGAGGCCGCGGTCGGTATCCGTCTTGGTGACGTCCTGGGAGAGGACGGCCAGTTCGCTCATGCGATCCAGGGCTTTGGCCACCTTGGAGAGGAAGCCGTCCTGGGTTTGCGCCATGGAGACGGCGTTGCCGACGTTGCTCTTGGCGGCGTTGATGCGATTGACCTGGGCGTCAAAGCGCAACGAGGCTGCCAAACCGGCCACGTCATCTTCCGGGGACACGATCTTGGAACCGGACGACAGGCGCGCGAGCGACTTGGACAGCATGGAGCTGGAATCCGCGAGCAGCCGGGCGCTGCTCTGGGCCGACGTGTTAGTATTGATGACCATAACGACTCCTTCCGTGAGTCACCCCTTGCGGGGATTTTTCTGTTGTAAGCGGCATCCTTGCCGCTGGCGGACCTAGTGGGAGGCGTCTGCCGTTTTCCTCGCCGGTCTTTACTCCTGGCCCCGGCTGCCAGTGTCTTGCGACACCTATGCTATCGGCAGGAAGCCACAGACCTTGAACGGAGACGCAACGATTCCTACGTGTCGAGGCCGCGGGGGGGGCCCAGAATGACCGAGGCCATCACGGCTTGCCGGGCAGTGCGGGGACTGCTCAACCAGGCGCGAACCTGAGCCGCGTCCGGTGACAGGGGCTGAACATGGCGGGTCGGCGCGGCCTGCGGCGCGTGATCGCCGATGGCCGAAGCGGCCCGCAGACGGTCGATCGTCGCGGCCTCGAGCGACTTGGCGCGCCTGTGGGCCGCCGCGGATTCGCGCAGGTGCGCCAGCGGCGCCGTCGGCGCCTCGGCCGCCTCCCAATCCACCACCGGCCGAGGGGCGGAAACCACGACCGGGCGGTCCGGCCGAATCACCGGCGGAGCGGCGGGCTCCGGCACTTCCCGCAAGGGCGCGGGCGGGGGCGGAGAGTTCGGGATGACGACCACGGGCGGGCTGGGAGGCTCCGACTTGGGCGGCGGCGTCTCTCCCTCGAGCAAACGACGCAGCTCCTCCTGCCAGTCCTCCGGGCGCCTGACCGGACGCGGTCCCTCCGGCGGGGGCTCGACGTCGGGCGTGGGGTTTTCCCCGCTTTGGCGCTGGCGACGTCGCTGCAGCCACTCGACCACCGCCGAGCCGAGGGCGAGCAGAACCATGATCCACAACGAGTCCAGAGCGCCGAGGAGGAGAACTGGGCCTGCCGGGTTCATGGGACGATCGGGAGTCAGTCTGCCTGGGGTAGCCGGGGCACGGGAGACGATGGTTAGCGGGCCGGAGGCGGCGTGGGATGGGACGATGAACTGCCACCCGCAATGTTCTCGCGCATGCCGGTATCGGCCTGGATGTTGCGCATGCGGTAGTAATCCATGACCCCGAGGTTCCCGCTGCGGAAGGCCTCGGCCATGGCCAGCGGCACTTGAGCCTCCGCCTCGACGACGCGGGCGCGCATCTCCTGCACGCGGGCGACGTTTTCCTGCTCGAGGGCCACGGCGAGGGCGCGCCGGACTTCGGCCTGGGCTTGGGCGATGAGCTTGTTCGCCTCGGCCTGCTCCGCCTGCAGCTTGGCCCCGACGTTCTCCCCGACGTCCACATCGGCGATGTCGATGGAGAGGATCTCGAACGCCGTGTTGCTGTCGAGCGCCTTGTCCAGCACCGTCTTGGAGATCCGATCGGGATTCTCGAGCACGTCCTTGTAGCTGCCCGAGGAACCGATCGTCGTCACAATGCCCTCGCCCACGCGGGCGATAATGGTCTCCTCCGTGGCCCCCCCAACGAACCGATCCAGGTTCGTGCGGACGGTGACCCGGGCTTTCACCTTGACCACAATGCCGTCCTTGGCCACCGCATCGATGGTGACCTTGCCAGGGCTCGGGTTGGGGCAATCGATGACCTTGGGGTTGATCGAGGTCTTGACGGCGTCGACGACATTCTTGCCCGTCCCTTTCGTGGCGAGGTCGATGGCGCACGCCCGGTCGTAGTCGAGGTGAATGCCGGCCTTCTTGGCCGCGATCAGCGCGCCCACCACCATCTCGACATTGCCGCCCGCAAGGTAATGCGACGAGAGGTCATCGATGCTTACAGGCATGCCGCTCTTGATGGCGTTGATGCGAACGTCCACGATCAGTCCGACCGGGACTTTGCGCAGGCCCAGGCCGACCAGGTCCACGGGGCCGACGTAAGCGCCCGCGGCCCAGGCGCGGATGAACACCAGGAAGAAGTTGGCCCCCCAGACCAGCACCACCAACCCAACCACCGCCACGAAGGCGAGTAGAATCATCTGCCAGGTCGAGTTGTTCAGGCCCAGAAAGGCAAGCGTTGGAGTCATTTGATTAATAAGAAGTTAGAGTTTAAACGAGCTTCCATTCAAAGCGCGCGGACCACCACTCGCAGCCCCTCGATGGCCACAACCTTCACCGGGGCGCCCCGCTCGATCAGGCCGCCTTCGGTGACGACATCGACCCGGCGACCGTTGATCAGCGCGGTCCCCGAAGGGCGGAGGATCGTGAACGCCGTGCCGGTTTGGTGGAGCAGTTCGGGGCGGGCGACATTCAGATCCCCGATGGTCCGCTGGGAGACGAACCGGCGGGCGAACCGGCTGTGGGGGAAGAAGCGGAACCAGAGGCAAGTGCCGACCCCAAGGAGCCCGGTGACCGCGAACAAGACCCACGTGCCGCCGCCCGGGCCAAAGTCCTGGTAGCCAACCACGACCGCGCCAATCAGGCAGCCCAGGCCGGCGATCCCGGCGATCATCCCCGGGAGGAAGGTCTCGAGCAGCAGGAGAATAAACCCCGCCACGATGAGCGTTACCACGGTTGCCACAGTCGGAATATGGTGAGGGTGTAGCAGGCCGGCAAGCGGATTCCCCCTCGCTTTTACCGTTTCCAGACCCCCAGCGACCTGTTACAACCCGCCTCATGCCGGCTAAATCCAACCTCGGTTTCCTGGGCGCAGGCAAGATGGCGACGGCGCTCGCTCGGGGGATTCTCCGGGCCGGGCCATTGAAACCCGGCCAGATGCTCGCGAGCGACCCCGTGGCCGCCACCCGGGCGGCGTTCTCCCGCGCCACCGGCGCCCGGGTCGTCGCCTCGAACCTGCAGGTCTTGGGCCAGGCCGAATGGCTGATCCTTGCCGTCAAGCCCAGCCACGTGAACGAGGTCCTGGCCGAGGTCCGCCCCCGGTTCACGCCCAAACACCTCCTCCTGAGCATCGCCGCCGGCGTGACCCTCCATCAGTTGGAGGCAGCCTTGCCCGAGGGGGCGCGGGTGATCCGCGTGATGCCCAACACCCCGGCCTTGGTGGGCGCCTCGGCCAGCGCCCTCGCCGCCGGGCAGCACGCGACCTCGGAGGACGCCGAACGCGCCGTCGCTTTGTTCCGCGCCGTCGGACTGGCCTGCCTCGTCCCGGAGTCCTTGCTCGATGCCGTGACCGGTCTCAGCGGGAGCGGGCCGGCCTATGTCTTCCTGATGATCGAGGCCTTGAGCGACGGGGGCGTGGCGGCGGGCTTGCCGCGCGAGCTGGCCACCCGCCTGGCCGCGCAGACGGTGGTGGGGGCAGGACGCATGGTCCTCGAATCGGGCCTGCACCCGGGCGCGCTCAAGGACATGGTGGCCAGCCCCGCCGGCACCACCATCGAGGGACTGCAGGAATTGGAAAAGGCAGCCGTCCGCGGCGCCTTCATGCAGGCGGTGCGCGCTTCCGCGGACAAGGCCCGTCGGATGGGCCAGCGCTGATCAGCCCATGCCCTTCCCGCCTCCTTCCGAGCGTCAGGCCCGCGTCCTCTGGGCCTCCGTCACCGCCCTGGCCATCGGCATCATCCTCGCCTTGGCCGGAATGATGGCCTGGGGCGCCGCCTGGCTCGTCATCCGGCTGTCCTCGGTCTTGCTCCCCATCGCCGTGGCCGGCGTGATCGCCTACCTGTTGGATCCGGTGGTCGACTTCTTCCAGGACCGACGCGTCCCCCGCGTGCGGGCCATCGTGCTGGTCTTCTTCCTGGCCTTGATGATGGTCCTGATCGTCTTCGCCACGGTCGTGCCCACGCTGGTCGTGGAGATCCAGTCGCTGACTTCGAGCCTGCCGGATTACGCCCGGGCCGCGCGGGAGGGGTTGAGCAAGTGGCTGGCCAGTTCGCCCTGGGGGCTGAAAGCCCGGGCCGCCTGGGACGACAAGGTCGGGCCCGAGGTGCAGTTGTGGATGGGCCAGTCCTTGCCGGTGGTGTCGGCCTGGATCGTCGCCCAGTTCTCGCGCGTGGCCTCCTGGGCGGGGTTGCTCGCCGGCCTCGCCCTGGTGCCCGTCTACGCGTTTTATTTCCTCCTCGAAAAGACCGGCATCCAAAGCCGCTGGACCGATTACGTGCCCGTCCAGGAGTCGCGCGTGAAGGACGAAGTGGTGTTCATCCTGCGCGAGATCAACGACTGCCTGATCGTGTTCTTCCGGGGGCAAGTCCTGGTGGCCATGTGCGTCGGAATCCTCCTGACCATCGGCTTTTCCCTGATCGGCCTGCGCTACGCGGTCCTCCTCGGGGTGGTCGCCGGCTTCCTCGGCATCATCCCTTACCTGGGCGTCATGATCAGCCTCATCCCAGCGACCACCTTGGCCGCAATCCAATTCGGCTGGATGGGCCCCCTCCTCGTCCTGATCGTCGTGATCATTGTCCAGACGGCCGAAGGCCTGTTCCTCTCCCCGAAAATCATCGGCGACCGCGTCGGCCTGCACCCGCTGACCATCATCATCGCCGTGATGACCGGCACGACCCTGCTGGGGGGCGTGTTGGGGGGCGTGCTGGCCATTCCGCTGACGGCGGCCTTGCGGACCTTGATGTTCCGGTATGTCTGGCGGGCCGGCACCAAGGGCAAAGGCTCGAGGGCAAAGTCCTGAACAAAGCTCACCGCGCCAGCTGGCGGACGTCCACGGCCTCCATCCCGGCCGCGCGGATCGCTTGCAGCCCAAGATCGGAGTCCTCGTAAGCGCGGCATTTGGCCGGGTCCACCCCCAAACGCCGAGCCGCCTCCAGGAAGATGTCGGGCGCCGGTTTCTGGCGGGTGACATCCTCGCTCGTCACCACTTCCTGGAACAGGGAGCGGATGCCGAGGTGATGGAGGACGCGTTCGATGATGGGGCGGGTGCCGCCCGAGGCGACGGCCATGGGGAGTTTGCCCTGGTGGGCCCGGGCGATCCCGAGGACGGCGTTGATGGGTTCGACTTGGGCGATCAGCGGGTGGTAGGCGGCTTCCTTGTCGCGCGCCACGGCCAAAGGATCGAGAGCCAGGTCCTGTTCGCGGTTCAGCAGGCGAAGGATGTCCCGGGAGGGGATGCCGCCGAGGGCGTAGAAGCGCTCCTCGGTGAAATGGAAGCCATGCTGGGCCGCCACCGCCTGCCAGGCGCGCCAATGCAGGGGCATGGTGTCGGCCAGAGTGCCGTCGCAGTCGAAAATGAGCGCTCGAATCGGCATGGGGACGGCTGCCGGGCGGCAGGATCAGGCCGCGGGAGCCGCCTCGAGGGCGGCCAGGCGGTCCTCGAGATCACGGGCCATCAACGGCTGGATGAGGCGATCGAGGTCGCCCTCGAGGACCCCGGGGAGGTTGTAGACGCTCAGCTCGATCCGGTGATCGGTCACGCGGTTCTGGGGGAAATTGTAGGTGCGGATCTTCTCGTTCCGCTCGCCGGTGCCGACCTGCGCTCGGCGTTGGGCGGCGTATTTGGCGTTCTCCTCGGCCACCCGCTGTTCGAGGAGGCGGGAGCGGAGCACCTTCATGGCCTTGGCCCGGTTCTTCTGCTGGGAACGCTCGTCGGCGCACCGAACGATCAGCCCGGACGGCTGGTGCAGGATCTGCACGGCCGAGTCCGTGGTGTTGACGCCCTGGCCGCCCGGCCCGGACGCCCGACAGACCGAGATCTCGAGTTCCTCGGGTTTAATCTCGATGTCCACCTCCTCGGCTTCGGGGAGGACGGCCACGGTGGCGGTGCTGGTGTGGATGCGGCCGGAGGCCTCGGTGGCGGGGACCCGCTGGACGCGATGGACGCCACTCTCGTATTTGAGCCGCTTGAAGACGTCCTGGCCGGTGATGCTGAAAATGACTTCCTTGAGGCCGCCGAGGTCGGACGGGCTGGTGTCGAGGGTTTCCACCTTCCACCCCTGGGCCTCGGCGTAGCGAGAATACATGCGGCACAGGTCGGCCGCGAACAGGGCGGATTCGAGGCCGCCCGCCCCGGCCCGGATCTCGATGATGGTATTCCGGGAATCGGAGGGGTCGGGCGGGAGGACGCCGCGTTGGACTTCGAGTTCGAGGCGCCGGACCTTGGGCTCGAGGCGGGTGATCTCCTCCTGGGCCATGGCGGCCAGCTCGGAGCCCGGGGGTTCGGCGCGGAGGAGTTCCTGGTTGCCGGTCAGATCGAGCGCGGTGGCGAGATAGGCTTGGCCCACGGCCACCAGGTCGCGGAGTCTGGCGTGTTCGCGGGAGAGGTCCTGGAAACGGACGGGGTTGGCGAAGACCTTGGGATCGCTCAGGTCGGTTTCCACCTGGGCCAACCGCTGGGTGAAGCGCTCAATGTGAGGACGAAGGTCCATGGGGACGAAACCGGAAAAAGAATCCGCCCGCAGGCCCGGAAGGGTCTGCGGGCGGGGAGAAGAGGGAACCTACTTCCGACGTTTCTTGGTGGTCGCGGCCATGGCGGCCTGCACCGCGGCGGTCTTGGCCATGCGCTGCTGGAACTTGTCCACCCGCCCGGCGGTGTCCACGAACTTCTGTTGGCCGGTGTAGAACGGATGGCACACGTTGCAAATGCCGATCAGCACCACCGGCCTGGTCGAGCGGGTCTTGATCACGTTGCCACACGCGCAGCGGATTTCCGCCTCGACGTACTTCGGATGGATATCAGTCTTCATTCAAAGGCCGGAAAACTTAGCACGCACCCCGGGCTTGACAAGCGGGAAGTTGACGCGACCAACCGCGCACGCGTCACCCGCCGGCCGGGCGCCCCCCCAGCCGCCGACCCGCGCCCGGACCACGAATCCACCGGCCCGGCTTCGCCCCGGTGTGCTCCCCCTCCCGCAACACCGGCACGCCGTTCACCCACACATGCCGCACCCCCGTCGCATACCGGTGGGGACGCTCGAAGGTCGCATGATCCCGAATCGCCCCCGGATCGAAAACCACGACGTCCGCACCCCAGCCCGGCGCCAATCGGCCACGGTCCGCCACCCCGAGGATCTCCGCGGGCAGGCTGGTCAGGCGACGGATCGCCTCCGGCAGGCTGAGCACGCCCTCCTCCCTGACGTAATGACCCAGCAACCGCGCGAAGTTGCCGTAGGCCCGAGGATGGGGATTGCCCCGGAGGAATGGGCCCTCGGGCGCCAGCGAACCCGCGTCCGAACAAAATGCCACCCAGGGCAGCGCCAACTGCCGACGCACGTTCTCCTCCGACATCAGGAAATACACCGTCCCCACCCGGCTCCCATCCTCGATGACCAGATCCATCGCCGTGTCCTCAGGAGACGTCCCGCGCGCGGCCGCCACCTGAGCCAGGGTCTGACCCGTGAGAGCGCGAAGGTCCGGGTTGCGGAAGGAGGCCAGGAGGATGCGGTCCGGAGAGCCGGCGGCGAGGAAGAAATTCTCCCAGGTGGCCTTGGGATCGTTCATTTCGCGCTTGAGCCGGGCGCGCACCACGGGATCGCGCAGCCGTTGCGCCCAGGCCGCATAGCCGCCCTCCTGCACCCAGGGAGGCATCATCGCATCCAAGCCGGTGGCCCCCGCCGTATAACAATACATGTCCGCCGAAACACGCTGGGTGGCGCGAGCCGCCTCGAGCCTCCGGATCGCCTCGTCCAACTTCGGCCAGTTCCGCTGGCCAGAAACCTTGAGATGGTAAAGATGCACACGAACCGACGCCTCTCGTCCGATGGTCAGGAGTTCGTCGATGCCCTCGATCAACCGGTCGCCCTCGCTGCGGAGGTGCGAAGCATAAAGGCCGCCATAGGAACCCGCCACCCGGGCCAGGGCGATCAACTCCTCGGTCCGAGCGTAGGCCGCAGGGGCATAGATCAGGGCGGATGACAGGCCCATCGCCCCTTCCTCCATCGCCTGCGCAACCAGGCGCTCCATGCGCACCAACTCCTCCGCCGTCGGCGCCCGGTTGGCGTAGCCCAGCTCGTGAATGCGCACGCTGGTGGCGCCGACGAAAGACGCCACGTTGCACGAGACCCCGCGCGCCTCGAGGTGAGCGAGGTAGCCCCCCAGCGTGGACCAGGGGACGTCGTAACGGAGGTCGCCCTGCTGCGCGATCAACTCGCGGCGCATGGCCTCGTTCAGCGGCCCCATCGATTCGCCCTCGCCCAGGATCTCCAAGGTGACCCCCTGGCGAAGATCGCTTTGCGAACGACCGTCCTCGAGCAGCGTCTCGTTCGCCCAACTCAGCATGTTGATGAATCCCGGCGCCACCACGAACCCCGTCGCGTCGACTTCCTGACGTCCCCGGTCGCCGCGGAGGTCGCCCAGCGCGGCGATGCGGTCGCCCTGGATGGCAAGATCCCCCCGCACCCCCGGGGTCCCCGTCCCGTCCAGCAGGGTGCCCCCGCGGAGGAGGACGTCGTAGTCGGCGGCGAGCAGGGCGGCGGGCATCAGGGGGAGGAGGCGGAGGGCGAGGCGGGCCCCGAGGATCGGACCGAACGTCGGGTTCCGGCGAGTCGGATGGGCGGGCACAGCGGCGGGGGCATCAGGTTAAGCCGGCACCAGGGGCGCAGCGGCCGGCGCTGGGCGACGCGGGGTGCGCGGACGCGGGGGGGTGGATCCGGCCAACTCGCGACAGGTCTTGGCGAGCATTTCGAGTTGGGCGAGGAACGGCTCGCGGAAGCCATCCGGGAGAGCGTCGTAGAGGTCGTGCTGCAGACTCCGCGCGATGCGGCGCGCGGCGTGGAACTTGGCCCGGCCGTCGGGCAGGACGCGAATCCGCCGGGCTCGCCGGTCGGTTTCATGGGTCAAGCGCTCGATCAGGCCGGCGGCCTCCATGCGGTTGAGCAGGGCGGCGACCGTGTTGGGATCGCTCCAGATGGTCTCGGTCAACTCCCGTTGCGTCATGCCTTTGGGATCCCCTTCGAGCAAGGTCCGGAGGGTGGTGAACTGGTCGGGGGTGAGCCCGGTGCCGGTGAGGCGGCGACGAAAGGCCTGGTTCAATCCGTACCAGGCGTGGCGGAGGAGGATGGGGAGACGGCGGCGGGCGGGGGAATCGACCGGGAGATCCTGGGGGGAACGGGCGGGCATGGGTGACGATGCTAGTTACTACGTGTAGGTATGAATTTCATTTGCATCCGCCGGGCACTTGTAGAATAGTGCGCGGGCTCTGGGAAGACAATTGACGACGCCTCCTTTTCCGCGGGCCCTTGGCGACCATTCACAATTAGCTGCAAGCATGAACCTAGCAACTCGGCTTACTGGAAGCCTGTGCGGATTGGCCCTGGCGGCCGTCCTCCCCGCCTCTGCCCCCGCCCACGCCGCCGCCGTCGACGGCTGGCTCAACTGGCGCGGCCCCGACCAGAACGGGTCGTCCCGCGAGACCGGCCTCCCGGACCGGATCGGCTCCGCCGCCGAGGCCCTCTGGACGACCGACTACGCCGGCAAATCCACGCCCGTCATCGCCAACGGCCGCCTCTATATCCTGGGCTACGAGGGCGAAGGGGCCGAGCTGCGCGAAGGGGTGGCCTGCTTCGACGCCGAAACCGGCCGTCAACTGTGGAAGCAAGGCTTTACCGATTTCCTCAGCGACACCATCTACGAACGCTACTCGACCTCGTCGCCCGCCCTTGATCCCGAAACCGGCCACGTCTTCATGCAGGGCACCCAGGGAATCCTGGCGGCCTTCAGCCCGGACGGACGACTGCTCTGGTCGCATTCGCTCATGGAAATGCTGGGGCGCCTGACCTTCCCCAACGGACGCACCGCCTCGCCCATCGTGGACCGCGACCTCGTCATCACTCGCGGCATCACCAGCAACTGGGGCGCCCAAGGGGCCGGAGGCGACCGCTTCTACGCCTTCGACAAGGCGAGCGGCGAACTGGTCTGGTCGAGCAGCCCCGGCGACCGGCCCAAGGACAATTCCTTCTCCCATCCCTACTTGAGTTGGTTCAAGGGCCGTCGGGTCTTTTACGCGGCCACGGGGGACGGTTCCGTGGTGTGTGTGAACGCCCGCACCGGGGAACCCCTCTGGCGCGTGCCCCTCGCCAAGTCGGGCATCAGCGTCACCGTCGTGGTTGATCCCCAGCGCCAGGTCATTGTCGCCACCTACGGGACGCCCTACGAACCCGGCGAGATGGTGGCCATGAAGATCCCCGAGGCCGAACCGGCGGCGGGCGCGCTCGGGCCGGTCATCGTGGAACGGGCGGTGGTCGAATTGTGGGCCAACGACCTTTCCTCCTCCGCCAGCTCCCCCATCCTGGCGGGCGACACCATCTACTTCATCAAGGAGAAGGGCGATCTCGCGGCGGTCAACATTGCGGATGGCAAGGTGCGCTGGACGGTCCCCCTGGGCATCGAGCAACGGAACGCCTCGCCACTGTTCGCGGACGGGCGCATTTACGCCCCCATCCTTGATAACCCTCAGGGCAAGGGCGCCGGCGCCTCCTCCGAGGCAGGGGTCAAGGGCGGCTTCTATATCATCGAACCCACCCCCACCGAAGGACTTGTGCGCAGTCACATCGAACTGGAAGGCCGTTGCTTCGGCACCCCGGTGGCCTATCACGGCAAGATTTACCTGCAAACCGCCAAGAAGCTCTACTGCTTCGGAAAGCCAGGTTCCAGTCCCAGCCCGACCCCCGCGCCCAACGTCGCCCCTTGGCCCCCCCCCGGCCCGGCCACGCAACTGCAGATCATCCCCGCGGAGGTGTTGGTGCCCCCCGGAGGCAAGGTCTCCTTCCGCGCCCGGACGCTCGATGCCAACGGGTTCGTCGTCGCCGACGTCCCCGACCCCGCCGCCCTCCGCTGGACCTCCTACATCCCGCCGACCGCCCTGGTCAAAGCCCGGATGGAGGGCTCGTTCACGGCCCGGGGCGAACTGACGGTTCCGGCCGGGGCCGGGCTGTCGGCCGGGGCGTGGGAGGCGAGCCTCGGCGACCTCAAGGGCTACATTCGGGGCCGCGTCTTGCCGCAACTGCCGATCAAGGAAGACTTCGAGTCCCTCGACCTGAGCAACACGACGACGAACACGGTGGAGCCGCCCACCGCCTTTGCCTATCCGCCACTCCCCTGGATCGGGGCCCGCTTTCGCTTCGAGGTTCGCGAAGTGGACGGGACCAAGGCCTTGACCAAGACCATCGACAACAAGTTCTTCCAGCGCGGCACCTCGTTCATCGGCCACCCCGACATGAAAGACTACACCATCCAGGCCGATGTCCGCAGCGAAGGCAACCGGCGCAAAATGTCGGAGGTCGGCGTCGTCTGCCAACGCTACCTCGTCGTGCTGAAAGGCAACGCCCAGGAACTCGAGGTCACCTCGAACCAGGAACGCCTGCGCGTGGCCGTGCCCTTCAAGTGGTCGGCCAACACCTGGCAGACCCTCAAGGCCCGCGTGGCCGTCCAGCCTGACGGCACCGGCAAGGTCCTGGCCAAGGCCTGGCCGCGCGGCACCCCCGAACCGGACGCCTGGACCCTCGAAGTCCCCCTCGCCAGCCCCCATCGCCAAGGATCGCCCGGTCTCTTCGGCTTTGCACCCCAGGACATGCGGGTGTACTTGGACAACATCTCGGTCACCCCCAATTAATGTAACCCCACCCCCAGACTGCCTGTGAACCTCATGCCCCTCCCTTCCCTGCTCCGCTGGGCCCCCCCTTGCCTGGTGGGCCTCGTCCTCGCCTCCGCCCCCCCCGCCACCGCCCAGGATTGGTCCCAATGGGGCGGCTCGGTCCACCGCAACATGTTCGTCACCGCCCACAACCTGCCCGACCGCTTCGACCCCGGCAAGTTCAAGCCCGGCACCGAGGACGTCGACCTGGGCACGACCAAGAACGTGCGCTGGGTGGCCAAGCTCGGCACCCAGAGCTACGGCAACGCCACCATCGCCCAAGGCCGCGTGTTCGTCGGCACCAATAACGACAACCCCCGCGACCCCCGCCACCAGGGCGACCGCAGCATCCTCCTTTGCCTCGACGAAAAGACCGGCGACCTCCTCTGGCAGCTCGTCGTGCCCAAACTCAAGTCCGGCAAGGTCAACGATTGGGAAAGCCTTGGCCTGCTCAGCTCCCCCAAAATCGAAGGCAAATACGTCTACCTCGTCACCAGCCGCTGCGAGGTCATCTGCCTCGATGTCTTCGGCCTGACCGACGGCAACGACGGCCCCTACCAGGACGAAGCCGCTTACGTGGTCAAAGACACCGGCAAACCCCCGGTCGAACCCGGCCCCAAAGACGCCGACATCATCTGGGTCTACGACATGATGGATGAGCTCGGCGTTTTCCCCCACAACGCCTCCAATAGCTCCCCCCTCATCGTGGGCGACCTCGTCTATGTCTGCACCTCCAACGGACAGGACTGGACCCACGTCAATATTCCGTCCCCGCTCTCCCCCAGCTTCATCGCCCTGAACAAGAAGACCGGCGAGTTTGCAGGCGAGGACGACGCCGGCATTGGTCCTCGCATCTACCACGGCCAGTGGAGCTCCAACTCGGCCGGGGAGGTCAATGGGCAATGGCAGATCTACTGCGGCGGCGGCGATGGCGTGCTCTACGCCCTCCGCGCCCTCCCTGCGAAGGCGGATGACACCAGCCTCCTCCAAAAGGCCTGGTGGTTCGATTGCAACCCGCCCGAATACAAAGTCAAAGACGGGAAACCCATCAAATACCCCGCCGCCGAGGGGCCGAGCGAAATCAACGCCACCCCCGTCTTCTACAAGAACCGCGTCTATGTCCCCATCGGCCAGGACCCGGAACACGGCGAAGGCATCGGACGCCTGGTCTGTGTCGATGCGACCAAGTCCGGCGACGTGACAGCCAGCGCCCTCCTCTGGGAATACCGGGGCATCCATCGCAGTATCTCCACCGTCTCGATCGACCCCGCCACCGGCCTGCTCTTCGTGGGCGATTTCTCCGGCTTTGTCCATTGCCTCGATGCGGAAACCGGCCAGGTGCACTGGACCTATGACATGAAGGCCCACATGTGGGGCTCGACCCTGGTCGGCGACGGCAAGGTCTACGTCGGGGACGAGGACGGCGACGTCGTGGTCTTGGCGGCCACCCAGGAGCGGAAAGTCCTCAGCGAGGCCAACCTGGGAGCGCCGGTCTACTCAACCCCGGTCGTGGCCAATGGCACCCTCTACATCGCCAGCAACACCCATCTCTACGCCTTCCACGACGCCACTGGCAGCGGCCTCGCGCCTGACCAAAAGCCCAAGGTCAATATCCAACTCCCCGACCCCGCACCCAAACGCTGAACCGTCGGCCCGCTGCACCCCCAGCATGCCCTCGCCTCCCGCCACCCCCACGGCGGCAACGACCGCCCCCCTCATGAACCCTCCCGTTTCCCCCGAACTGATCCGCGCCGCCCACCAGCGCCTGGAAGCTCACCTGCGCGACATCATCCAGTGGCACTTCAGCCCGGAGACCGGCTGCCCCTTCTGGCTCGAGTGGGCCGCCAAAAACTGGGACCCCCGCCGCGCTATTCAAACCCCCGCCGACCTCCTCAAGTTCCCCCACTTCCAGGACGAGTGGCTGCGCGACCTCCAGCCCGAGGTCTGGGTCCCCGCCGCCTTCCGCGGACGTCCCTATAACATCTTCGAGACCGGCGGCACCACCGGCATGCCCAAACAGCGCATCGGTTGGAACGATTACAAGGTCGATTACGAAGAGTTCAGCGGGAAAATCGCCGACGACCACTTCCCCCGCGGCGGCGCCTGGCTCATGGTCGGCCCCACCGGACCACGCCGCCTCCGCCTGGCCATCGAACACCTCGCCAACTTCCGCGGCAGCTCCTGCTACTTCATCGACCTCGATCCGCGCTGGGTCAAAAAGGTCCTCGCCCAGAAACAGTTCGAGGTCGCTCGCGCCTACATGGACCACGTGGTCGATCAAGCCGTCACCCTCCTCAAACACCGGAAAATCTCCGGCCTCTTCACCACCCCCAAACTCCTCGAAGCCATGGCCGAGAAGGTCCACCTCTACGAGGCAGGCGTGCGCGGTGTCTTCTGCGGCGGCACCACCATGGCCCCCCAATACGTCCGCTTCATCGTCGAGGAAGTGCTCGAAGGCCGCATCGGCTTCTACCCCACCTACGGCAATACCCTCATGGGCCTGGCCGCCAGCGTCCCCCTCACCCCCGAAGACCGCTTCTCCATCACCTACTACGCCCCTCAACCCCGCGCCGTCCTCCGCGTGGTCGACCCCCATAACACCGCCGAAACCGTCCCCTACGGCGCCTGGGGCCGCGTCGAACTGACCACCCTCACCCAAGAGTTCTTTATGCCCCGCTTCCTCGAACGCGACGAGGCCATCCGACGCGAGCCCCGCGCCCCTTACGCCTGGGACGGCGTCGCCGAGGTCCGCCCCTTCGGCGCCATGGAAAAGCAAATCGTCGAAGGCGTCTACTAACCCCAACGCCCCACTCCCTGCACCCTCCCGTGAGCGTTCCTCACCTCCCCGCCCTCCGCCGCGGCCGCCCTTACGAGAGCCTCGAAACCATCGAGGTCAAAGACCACCGCACCGGCGAACTCAAGGCCGTCGTGTCCACCGTCAATGCCGGCATCGTCCGCAAAGACCTCCAACGCCTCGCCGAAGCCCGCGCCGCCCTCCAACCATTCTCCGTGGCCGATCTCCTCGAACGCTCCGCCCGCGCCGGCGATCTCTTCCTCCACGGCACCCTCCCCCTCGGCACCCAGGGCCATACCCAATCCGCCCAGGACTACATCGAAACCCTCAGCGCCACCAGCGGACTGCCCTGGAACATGGTCCGGCGCAACATGGCCAAAATCCACCACGCCCTCACCCACCTCGGCACCGTCCTTAACGGGCTGTCCCGCGGACTCGACCTCGCGATCCTCGATGCCGGACGCGGCGAGCAACACGGGACCCGCCTGACCTTTTGCCCCACCACCGACGCCCTCGGACTGGTCATGCCCAGCAACTCCCCCGCCGTCAATTCCCTCTGGCTGCCCGCCCTCGCCCTCAAAACCCCCGTCATCATCAAGCCCGGCAAGGAAGAACCTTGGACGCCCTACCGACTGATCCAGGCCTTCATCGCCGCCGGCGTGCCCGCCGAGGCCTTCGGCTTCTACCCCACCGACCACGAGGGCGCCGCCGAAATCCTCCGCCGCTGCGGACGCGCCCTCATCTTCGGCGACCGCGCCACCACCCAGGCCTACGCGAATAATCCAGCGGTCCAAATCCACGGCCCCGGGTGGAGCAAAGTGCTCATCGGCGATGACTGCATCGAAGCCTGGCCCCAATACATCGACCTCATCGCCGGCGCCATCGCCGACAACGGCGGCCGCTCCTGCATCAACGCCAGCGCCGTCGTCGTCCCCAAATACGCCGACGAGATCGCCGACGCCCTCGCCCGCCAACTTGGCCCCGTCGCCCCCGCCCGGCCGGACGACCCCAACGCCCGCCTCTCCGGCTTCGCCAACCCGAAGATGGCCGAGTTCATCGACGCCCAAATCGAAGAAGGACTGCGCACCCCCGGGGCCCACGACGTCACCGCCCGTTACCGCAACGGCCCGCGCCGCGTCGAGTTCGAAGGCGGCGTCTACGTCCGGCCGACCATTGTCCGATGCGACACCTTCGAACATCCGCTGGCCAACCGTGAGTTCCTCTGCCCTTACGCGAGCGTGGTCCAGGTGCCGCAGGCCGACATGCTGGCCCGCATGGGCTACAGCCTGGCCGTGACCGCCATCACCCGCGACCCCGCCTTCACCGACCGGCTCCTGGCCTGGCCGCAGGTGGAACGGCTGAACCTGGGCCCCGTGTCCACCATGACCGTCTCCTGGGACCAACCCCACGAAGGCAACATGTTCGAGTTCCTCTGGAAACGCCGCAGCCTCGAATACGGATGGTAAGGGTCTGTGCAAAAGCAACTTCCGATTTTGCTGGAGGCGATGTTGGCTTCTGGCGAGGCGCGACGAAGGAGCTTAGCCTTCGCTCTGTGACTGAGGAGCAACGAAACCAGCAGCCAAAAGCGCCCCAGCCCGCAGGGGCGGGGCGAACGTCCCCGCGAGCCGCCCAGGGCGTCCGACACCCCGGCTCGCCAGGAGCCTCGCCCCGCCAGCGGCGACCGGAAACCGGAATCGATACGGCTCACGCGTTCAGCTTAGGCGCCTTGCGGCGCGTGCCGGGCCCGATCGAAACCACGTGGAGCGGATCGATAATGTCCAGCAGTCCCTTTTCATCCTCGATGACGATGTTATGGCGGCCCACGAGCACGAACTCCGGATGGGGCACGGCGAATTCCTTGCCATCGGACGTGCGAATGGACAGGGGTTTGTTTCCCACCAACTGCTGCCGGATCAACTCTCGATTCATGCGAAACGTATTGCGCGCATGGCCCCTCAAGTCAAGCAGGTGGCCGGCCCGGTGAGGCCATTCCCCCGAGACCCCTCGTCCTGCCCGGCCACCCCAACGTTCGGGGCTGGGCCACCCCCGCGATGACAACCCTCCCTCCCCCCGACCCGCGATCCCGAGAGCCTGGCGACCCCCGGGTGGTGCTCGAGGTCCGCGGCGTCTCGAAATCCTACGCGGAATGCCCGGTCCTGCGGAACGTGTCCTTCCTGCTGCACGCGGGCCAGCGGCTGGCGCTCACCGGGCCCTCGGGCAGCGGCAAGACCACGCTGCTCAACTGCCTGGGCGGCGTCGACCGGCCCGACGCCGGCTCCATTGTCTTGCACGGCCAACCGCTCGAAAGGCTCACCAGCGACCAACTCGCCCGGGTCCGCCGCCAGCGGGTCGGCACCGTGTTCCAGTTCTTCCACCTCCTGCCCACCCTGACGGCGTTCGAGAACGTCGAGTTCCCCCTGCAATTGCTGGGCGTGCCGCCCGATCAGCGGCGCGAGCGCGTCCGGAAGCTGCTCGATCGCGTCCACTTGACCGCGCGCGCCCGGGCATTTCCCGGGGAGCTTTCCGGCGGGGAGATGCAGCGGGTGGCAATCGGGCGGGCGCTCATCCACCAGCCCGACCTCATCCTCGCCGACGAGCCGACCGGCAACCTGGATTCCGCCAATGGCGAGAACATCCTGGCCCTGTTGCACGATCTCACCCAAGAGACGCACACGGCCTTGGTGCTCGTCACCCACAGCCTGGAAGCGACCCGCATCTGCCATCGCACGATTCATTTGCGCGATGGCGCGGTGGTCGCGGAGACGTTCCCTCCCTGATCCCATGGAGGAGGCGCCGGCCAGGGGGTTGACGGCCACGCTGCTGCGAAGGTTCACGCTGCGGCATTGGCGGTCCGCACCCCGGCAGTCCGCCTTGCTGGTCCTCATCCTCGCCCTCGGCATCGCGGTCTTCTTCTCCATCCGCCTGGCCAATCGAGCGGCGCTGGCCAGTTTCCAGAACTTCACCGACCTCATCACCCAGGAAAGCGATTGGTTGATTACCGCCCCGGCGGGCTTGCTGCCGGTTTCACTGTTGCCCGAACTGAGGGATCGTCTCAACCCGGAGCCGCTTAGCATCATCCCCGTCCTCGAGACGACCGCCGCCCGTCCGCCCACCGACCCGGACGAGGCCATCGGGGCCCGCGAGACCTTTCAGGTGCTCGGGGTTGACCTGATCGGCGTCCAGAACCTCGCCGCGCGGCGGGCTCAGGATCGCTCGTGGTTCGGGCAGGCCCACGCCTCGGCGGACGCGGCGGGCGGCGGGGACCGTTTCTGGCCGGTGTTCCGGAATCCGCGCGCCGTCTTCATCAGCGCCGCGCTGGCGGCGCGGGATCAACTCCAGCCGGGCGACCCTCTGAGCCTGGTCGTGAACGAGAACCTCGTGACGCTCGAGGTGGCCGGCGTCATCCCCTCCGCCACCGAGGGCCCGCGCGCTCCCGCCACCCTGCTGGTGATGGACCTGCCCGCGCTGCAGACGCTGACGGGTCAGGCGGACGCGCTCAGCCGGATTGAATTCATCGTCGAGGACGGGCCCGAAGCCCCGGCGCTGCGCGCTCGCCTGCGGGCCCAACTGGAGCGTTGGAGCGACGACCGCTGGCTCGTCTCCTCGCCGGCGGACCGGCGGGCGAGCGCCGCCACCATGACCCGGGCCTTCCGGGTCAACCTCACCATCCTGTCTCTCATCGCCTTGCTGGTCGGCCTCTATCTTATCTTCCAGGCCCTGGACGGGGCGGTGGTCCGCCGGCGGGAGGAAATCGGAATCCTGCGCTCGCTGGGCGTGGAGGAGTCCGTGATCCGGCGCGTGTGGTTGGTGGAGGCGGCGTTGCTGGGACTGGCGGGAGGGGCGGTGGGGGCGGTCCTCGGCTGGGCCGGCGCGCAGTTCTCGGTGCGGCTGGTGGGGCGCACGGTCAATGCGCTCTACTATTCGACCAGCGTGGACGCCGCCCGGCTGGCCTGGGGCGAACTCGCGGGGGCGCTGCTCCTGGCCGTGGCCACCAGCCTCCTCGCCGGCTGGCTTCCCGCGCGCGCCGCGGCGCGCACCCCGCCGGCCCAGATCCTCGTCCGCCATGCCCTCGCGCCGCCGGGCCTGCGGTTCTGGCGCAAGGAATGGCTGGGAGCGTTCATCGCGGTGGCGGGCTTCGCCCTGGTCCTGCTGCCGCCCCTGCGCTTGGCCGGCGGCCTGCGCTTCCCGTTGGCGGGCTATCTCGCCGGCCTGTGCTGGATCATCGGCGGCGGCATCCTCAGCGGCGGAACCCTGCGCGCCATGGCCCGGCTCGCCCGGCCGCTGGGCCGTTGGCTCCTGCCCGTCAAACTGGCCGCCGGTCACCTGGCGCGGCCGGCTGGCCGGCACCGGCTGGCCGTCGCGGGATTGGTCTGCGCCATCGCCATGACCGCCGGCATGACCATCCTGGTGGCGAGCTTCGACGCCACCATGCGCGGCTGGGTCGAAAGGACCTTTCAAGCCGACCTCTACCTCTCGAGCAGCGGCGCCCAAAGCGCCTCGACCGAGAATCGCATCTCGCCCGAAACCTGGAAAAGCCTGATCGCTCACCCGGCGGTCGCCGACATGAACCTGGTGCAAACGACCGACGTGGAGCTGCCGGAAGGGAGGACCATGCTCTCCGGGGCGGAGTTGGAGGTCATGCGCCGGCGCACGGCGATTCCCTGGATGCAACCGCCGCTCTCCGAGGATGTCTTTGCGCACGAGCGCAATGCGGGACTCGCGCTGGTCAGCGAGAGCTTCAGCGAGCGGTTCCGGCTGCGCCGGGGTGACACCCTGGCCGTGCCCACCCCGCAGGGCCGCCAGCAGCTCACCATCGCCGGCGTCTTTTCCGATTACGGAAACGAACGCGGCTCCATCCTGGTCGAGCGCCGGCATTTCGCCGCTTGGTTTCAGAACGAACGGGCCTCGGGCTTGATGGTGTTCCTCCAGCCAGGCTTCTCCGCGGAAACCCTGCGGGCCGAATGGTTGGCGCGCTATCCCGGACTGCGAGTCTTCAGCAACGCCCACTTGCGCCAGGAGATCCTCCGCATCTTCCGGCAGACGTTCGCGATCACTTACGCCCTCGAGGTCATCGGCGTGCTCGTGGCCGTGATCGGACTGGGCTTGACCCTGGTCAGCGTGCTGCTGGAACGGCGGACGGAACTCACCACCCTGCGGGCGCTGGGCATGGGCCGCGGCGAAATCGCCCAAGCCACCGCCTGCGAAGGGCTGTTCCTGGCCCTGGCCGGGGTCGCCGTCGGCGTGGCCGTAAGCCTCGCCCTCGGGTGGATGCTGATCTTCGTCATCAATAAACAAACCTTCGGCTGGACGCTCGGCTTCGCAGTGCCGTGGCGGCTCATCGCAGGCCTCTCCTTGCTGGTGATCACCGCCGGCACGGGCGTGGCCTACGCCGTGGGCCGATGGGGCGCGGCGCTGCCGGCCGACCAGGAGGAATAGTCCATGCACTCCCATCCCCCCTCGCGGCGCGCGGTCCTGAAAGCCTGGCTGAACATCCCGAGCCGGATCAAACAGGCTTCGAGGCGTGCTCCGCGCGCCTGGCTGCTCGCGGCGGGCTTGAGCCAGTGCTGGTCCTTGCCGGCCGCCGAACCCCTTCCCCCAGGGCAAACCGCCGACGGCTTCTCCGTGCCGCAACCAGGACGGTCCTTGGTCTTCCCGCGCGACCACGGCAGCCATCCCGATTTCAAGATCGAGTGGTGGTATGTGACGGGGCATCTGTTCGGCGACCAGGATCGCCGCTTCGGCTTCCAAGCCACCTTCTTCCGGCGCGCCGGGCCGCGGCGGGCCCAGGAAACCCCCGCCCCCGCCCCCGCCGCCCTCTTCGGTGACGACGAACTGCATCTTGCGCACATCGCCCTGCTCGATGTGCAAGGCGGGCGGTTCCTCCACGAGGAGCGCTTGAACCGCAGGGGCTGGGATGCCGACTCGAGCACGAACACCCTGGCCGTGCGCAATGGCAACTGGTCGCTGCGTCTGGGCCCCCAGGCGGACGGCCCGCTGTCGCTGCAAGGTTCCATTCGCGCGGACGCCGCCTTCTCCCTCTCCCTCGCCCCGCTCAAACCCCTCGTGATCTTCGGCGAGAACGGGGTGTCGCGGAAAGGCGCCGCCCCGACCGCGGCCAGTTACTACCTGACCTTCTCGCGGCTGGCCGTGACCGGCACCGTGACCCTGGCGGGCCGCCGCCACGTCGTCCGCGGCCAAGCCTGGATGGACCACGAGATCAGCAGCAGCCAACTGGACGACGACCAGGCGGGTTGGGATTGGGCCAGCCTGCAACTCCAGGACGGCCGGGAAATTATGGCCTATCGGATGCGCAAAAAGGACGGCCGCACAGACCCGTTCTCCCAACTGGCCTGGGTCGATGCGAACGGCCTCGTGCGCCACTTCAAAAGCACCCAGTTCGCCTGGTCCGCCCTCCAGACGTGGAAAAGCCCCGCCACGGGGGCGGACTACCCGGTGCGCGTGGCGCTGACCACGACCGACCCCGCCAGCGGACAAACCGTCCGCTACACGCTGGCGCCGATTCTCCTCGAGCAGGAGCTGCGGGGCGCCTTGGGGGGCATTCCTTATTGGGAAGGGGCCTGTCATGTGCTCGACGAGCAGGGCGCCATCGTCGGCTCCGCCTACCTCGAACTGGCCGGCTACGCCGGAAATCTCGGCGACCGTTTCCGGTGAGAGGGGAGTGGGGCCCCCTCGTCCTAGGCTTCGATCGCCACTCGCCGGAATCTGCCTTGAAGACCAATGATTCACGCGCCGAACCTATCACCCGATTCCCCGCGCTCCCCCGGTCCGACGCTTGACGGGGGGCAACCTGAAGTCCTAGCGAGGCGTGACCTCAGACCCGCTCCGGCCCCCATTTTCGTGCAACGCGCCTTCGCCGTCTGGACCCCAATTTCCACGCCTCGCTCTGTAGAATCCTTGCCGGCAGGAGGGACGGGACGAGAACTTGACTCGACTTGATCAAGTTCTGGGCGGCAAGGATTCTAGCGTCTCGCATGGCTCTCTATGCATGAGCAGGAAAACAGCATGGACCCAATTCGTGTTCCGCGACGCAGCGCCAGTATCGCCGAGTCGCGTCGGCACGAGGTGGCGCGGTTGCGAGGGATGTCGGTTGAAGCACGAATTCGTGCCGCCTTGACGATGAGCCGCCGTTTTTCCTGGTTGAAACCGAAACCACAGGGCCAGGCGCTTGGAAGACTCTGAAGCCATACTGAGGGTCGCGGAAGACATCGTGGGCCTGCTCCACCAACATGAGATCGAAGCGGTCGTCATCGGTGCCGTGGCCTTGGCGGCCTACCACTACGTTCGGCAAACCGAGCATGTCGACCTCGGGGTCAATGCCGACCTTCCATCCCTGCGCAGGGCGGTGGACTCACTGATCGAGGCGGGGTTCGCGGCCGAATTGCGCGAACCCGACGCGGATGATCCTTTGGGTGGCGTGATCGACGTGAGCGGTTCCTTCGGCCTACTACAGATCATCAATTTTGGCGGACGGTTTCCCGCCGTCATCGACGATGCGGTTCGCTTGTCGAACCTTGCCGTCAGGGAAGGAAGCCCGCTCAAGCTGGTTCCCTTGCCGCATCTCATCGCCCTAAAACTCTATGCCGGGGGCCACAAGTCGAAGGCGGACATCGTTGAATTGCTCGCGCGCAACCCAGACTTGGATCTCGAGGAAACGCGTGCGGTCTGCCGACGGTACCGGCTGAGTGGATTGGAAGAACTCATCCGCGAAGCCAGATCCAATTGATCGTCCGATTGATACCGAGGTCAGGTCTGTCCATGTTCCGCACGGATACCCCGCCATCTCATTTCAAGCGTTCCAGGCACTGTTCGACACGCTCGTTCATCAAACCAGGGAGGCACGGTTGAAGTGCCTCCAGGGAGGGCCGTTCGTGCGGGTCGAGAAAGAGTCCAAGACCGCAGCGCCGGTCCGGCTCCTCCGCGCGGCGAGCCGGCCCGGGTTCGCGGTGCGCAATCCAACAGCCCGGATCCGCCTGGAACGGACTGCCCGTCACCGCGTAGGCCAGGCAGCGCAACCCGCCCCGGCAGAGCCGGACGTAGGCGCAGTGCTCGCAACCTTCGCTCACCCGGTTCCGATCCCGCAATTCACGCAGGAGCGCGCTCCCCTCATAGACCTCGCGCAACGTGGTTCGCCGCACGTTGCCCACCACCACCGGCAGGCGGCGGCAGGGCAGGACATCGCCCTTGGGCAGCAGGGTCAGCAGAGTGTCGCCCGCCGTGCATTGGTAGGGCGGGCCGCCCGCCAACAGGAACTGCAGCGCTCGGTGCATGGCGATCTCCGTCCGATCGAACCAGGCGCGCTTCGCCTCCGCCTGCGCCTGCGCCATCAACTCCATGAACTCGCGGGTCTCCTCCGGCGTCATCGGCGATAAACCCAGCCCCGCGCCACTCCCGTGCGGTATCAACCGGTCCGCCCAGACCCGGTCCACCCCCAACCGCCGCCCCAGGCGCGCAACCTCGGGAAACTCCCGGTAGTTGCCCTCGTGGGCGGTGAAGGAAACCAGCGTGCGCACCCCGGCCTGGCGCAGATGCCGCAAGGCGGCTACCGCGGCGGCGAACGAGCCCGCCCCGCGAATCCGGTCGTGGGTCGCCGCCGATCCCTCGATGCTCACCTGCACGAAGGAGGGGCCCAATCCGCGCAGGCGCCGGGCCATGACCTCATCGATCAACGACCCGTTCGTCAGAATGGCAAAGGTGAACTCGTCCCCATGCGCCGCGAACCGGTCCAGCAGGTCCAGGAAGCGCGGATGCACGAACGGTTCGCCCCCCGTGACGGTCACCTGGCCACGCACCCGCCGCCCCGCGGCCCGGCCGCGCCAGCCAGCCAGCAGATCGCGAAACTGCGCGACGACCTCCAGCCACTCGTCGAAGGTCAACTCCCCTCCCCCGTAGCTCTCCTGATAGCAATGCGCGCACCGGAGATTGCACCGATCGGTCAGGTGCCACTGCAACAGGAGCCCCGCCGGCGGGCCCGCCGCTGCGCAAACGTGCCCGCTCGCCGGGAGATCGTGGATCCAGTGCTCCATGCGCGGCCTCAACTTCCCCCGCACCCGCCGCAGCCGCCTCCGCAGCCCCCACCCCCTCCTCCCCCCCCGCAGCCCCCGCCGCACCCGCCACTCGAGGGCTGCATGAACATCCTCCGATACGCATCATGCGCCGTGCCCTGCAACATCCCCACGCCGAACAAGGACACCAGCAACACCAACCGCGGATCCGGCCCCATCAACCCCAAACGCGCCTTCTCCATCTGCAGCCGACGGAACGTCTCCTGCAGCCGCTGCAGATAGTTGCGTCCCCGGGCGCTGAGCCGCTGAGGCCGGCAAAGCGCCGCCAGCAGGACCAGGCCGGTAACGCCAAGCACCACCAGAAACCCCACATTGAAACGTCCCTTCGCCAATGCGATCAGCAGCTTGTAAAGCCCAAGCCCCAGGATGACCGCCCCTCCCGCCCCGCCCACCTTCCATGACCACGCCCGCGCGCCTTCGTCCGTCAGCAACCGCTCCCGTTGCAGGGTCTCCTCAAACCCCGCGCAATGGGCAGCCAGCCGCGTGGCCAGGCCCCTCGACTCGAAAACGTCCTTGGCCGCCCGCCCCACGGAAAACCAGTCCATGACCTCCCGCTCGATCGGGCGCAGGAGCCGAGGCGGCGGCGCCTCGGGATGCCGCTCGATCGTCCCGGGATCGGGAACGCTGAACCAGCGTTTGGGCGGCGTCACCACCCGCAGATAACCCCGCTGCAGAAGGTCGAATATCATCACCCGCGCCACCTCGTTCACGCCCCCGCGCAGATACGCCGTCTCGAGGGGATCCGGGTCCGGCGGCAAGGACAAGGGCGGTTCCCAGCGGGATCGATCGCCCCTGTGCCGACCCCAGACGCACAGGACCAGGGTGCTCACAATCACGACCGCATACAGGGCCAGAAAGGTGGGCCCGTACATGTCGGCAATGGGATTGTGCAGGAGCGGGTTCATGGCTCTTCCTCCATCTCGTCGGCGAGGTGCGCCGCCTTCTCCGCGCTCTCGAGGAAACGGCAGAATGCCTGCCGCAGTTCGTCCGCGCCAGGCTGGTGCTGGCCGCGGCGAAGGGCGAGGGCCTCGCGCAGCGGCGCCGGATCAAGCCCCAGCTCCTTCATCCGTTCGAGCAACGCCTCGCGTCCAGGCGCCGGGCGCCCTGTCCGCAACTCCTGGAGCACGGAGAGGTTCACCAACAACCTGGACACCGAGCGGGTCAGCAAGGTTTCAATTCGTTCCGGCAAATGGGCCTGTTGGAGGTAAAGCCGCCGCAGGTTCAGCACCAGGTTGCGCAGCTCCTGCTCGGCCCGCAGCCGCAACGCCCCCCGCGCGAACGTCAATGCGCTCAACACGTCGCGCCCCGCCAGCAACCGGTGATGCCGCTGGATGTCCAGAAACTTGACCGGAAACACATCGGTGGCCCCCCGCAGTTCGCTCTCCGTAATCAGGAACACCCCCGCGCGCACGTCGCGCGCCCCACGCCGGACCAAGGGCCCCAGCCGCTCCAACAGCCCCGCCCCCGCCTCCCGCACCACCACCATCAGGTTCACGTCCGAACGCTCCGGATCGAACTCACCCCGGGCCAGCCCCCCATAAACCACCAGCGACACCAACTCCTCACCCAGGGCCCCTCGCAGCTCAGCCAGCCACCCCGCCAGCGCGGACTGAAGTGTGTCCGGCAGGATCGAGGCGAGATAGGGTGACAGGTTCACCTCCATGGCGCACTCCAAGAGCTTCGCCTCAACC
>CAZVRY010000045.1:0-33420 GCA_964629545.1 uncultured Verrucomicrobiota bacterium
GTGGCGCCGCGACCGGATCGAAAGCGGCGGAGCACCGCCGCACTCCACGACGCTGGCGCGACCGGGTCACCGCTGGGGTGAGGCGAGGCTTTTGGAGTGCGCCAGGGAGTGAACCTGTCACCCAGCCGACCGGGACGTGCCGGTTCCGTGGTGGCCAGACCACCACCTGCGGTTGACGGTCCAGACCGGTCGCTCATGGCCGACGAGCGCCCCGATGTTAGGTAATTCCCTTTCCGTGGAAATCGAGGCTAGTGCAGGAGGGCGTTGACGGCGGCGGCGAGGAGGGCGCCGACGATGGGGCCCAGGACGGGGACCCAGGCGTAGCCCCAATCGCTGTCGCGTTTGCCGGGGATCGGGAGGAGGGCGTGGGCGAGGCGGGGTCCGAGGTCGCGGGCGGGGTTGATGGCGTAGCCAGTGGTCCCGCCGAGGGACAGGCCGATGGCGAAGACGAGGAGAGCGACGGGGAGCAATCCGAGGGTGCCGAGTCCGACGGGGACTTCGGCGCCTCCGGCGGAGGCGGGCAGTTCCACGGTGGGGGAGGTCATGAGGAAGATGGGGAGGATGAGGGCGAAGGTGCCGAGGGCCTCGCAGAAGCAGGCCTGCGGGAGGTTTCGGATGTTGGGGGCGGTGCAGAAGCAGGCCAGTTTGGCGTCGCGGTCTTCCGAGGCTTTGAAGTGCTCGCGGTAGAAGGCGAACACGAGGGCGCCGCCGAGGATGCCACCGGTCATTTGGGCGATGAGGTAGCCGGGGACGTCGCCGGGGGCGAGTTCACTGGCGGCGGCCATGGCCAGGGTAACGGCGGGGTTGAGGTGGGCTCCGCTGAAGGGTTGGGCGCAGAAGGCGCCGATGAAGACGGCGAGGCCCCAACCGGTGGCGATGACGATCCAGCCGCTGTGGTGGCCTTTGGTCCGGGCGAGGACGACGTTGGCGACCACGCCGTTGCCGAAGAGGACGAGCAAGGTCGTGCCGATGAATTCTGCGAGGTAAGGGTGCATAGGGGGGAGTGACTCAGAGGTTCACGGGCGGGGGTCGTTCCGGACAGGGGGTGATGTCGGCGCGGCACCGGGCGACGAGGGGCGGGTGTCATCACGCGGCTCCCTGGGCGTGGCTGCCGGGGTTGGGACTGGCGGTTTCCCAGGCGCGGGCTCGGCTGAGGGCTTCGGTCCAGCGGTGGCGGCGGTGGGCGGCGGCGTCCGGGGACATGTGGGGTTCGAAGGTGCGTTCGGCCTGCCAGGCCCGGTGGACTTCGTCGCGGTTGGCCCAGAAGCCGGTGGCCAAGCCGGCCAGGTAGGCGGCTCCCAGGGCGGTGGTTTCGATGACTTTGGGGCGGACGACGGGCACTTGGAGGATATCGGCCTGGAATTGCATGAGGAGGTCGTTGGCGCACGCCCCGCCGTCCACCCGCAGTTCGTCGATGGCGATTCCGGAGTCTTCGCGCATGACGTCCAGGACGTCGGCGACCTGGAAGGCAATGCCTTCAAGGGCGGCGCGGGCGAGGTGTCCTCGGGTGGTGCCGCGGGTTAGGCCGGTGATGGTGCCGCGGGCGTATTGGTCCCAGTGGGGCGCACCCAAGCCGGCGAAGGCGGGGACGAGGTAGACGCCTCCGGAGTCTGGGACGGTGGCGGCGAGGGCCTCGATGTCGGCGGAGGAACGGACGAGGCCCAAGCCATCGCGGAGCCACTGGACGACGGCGCCTCCGATGAAGACGCTTCCTTCGAGGGCGAAATCGGTTTGGCCACCGGCCTGCCAGGCGACGGTGGTGATGAGTTGATGGTGGGAGGGGGCGGGCGTGGGGCCGATGTTCATCAGCATGAAGCAGCCGGTGCCGTAGGTATTCTTGGCCAGGCCGCGGGTGAAGCAATTCTGGCCGAAGAGGGCGGCCTGTTGATCCCCGGCGATGCCGGCCACGGCGATGGGGTCATCGAAGACGCCCGGGGCGGTCACGCCGTAGATTTCGCTGGAGGAGCGGACTTGGGGGAGCAGTTCTGGGGGGATATCGAGGAGGTGGAGGAGATCCGGGTCCCAGGCGCCGGTGTGCAGGTTGAAGAGCATGGTGCGGGAGGCGTTGCTGGGGTCGGTGACGTGGAGGGCGCCGCCGGTGAGGTTCCAGAGCAGCCAGGAGTCGACGGTGCCGAAGGCCAGTTCGCCGCGCGCGGCGCGGGCGCGGGCGTCTGGGACGTGGTCGAGGATCCAGCGCAGTTTGCTGCCGGAGAAATAGGCGTCGATGACGAGGCCGGCCCGCTGTTGGACGAGGGGGGCGTGCCCGGCCTGTTTGAAGGCGTCGCACCAGGGGGCGGTGCGCCGGTCCTGCCACACGATGGCGTGGTGGATGGGTTGGCCGGTCTGGCGGTCCCAGACCACGGTGGTTTCGCGTTGATTGGTCACCCCCAGCGCGGCGATGTCGGAGGCTTTCAATCCCGCCTGCGCCAGCGCCTGGCGGGCGGTGGCCAATTGGGTTTGCCAGATCTCGCACGGATCGTGTTCGACCCAGCCGGACTGCGGGAAGATCTGGGTGAATTCCTGTTGGGCGACGGCGCGGATGGAGCCGTGGTGGTCGAAGACGATGGCTCGGGAGCTGGTGGTGCCTTGGTCGAGGGCGAGGATGGCGGATGGCATGGGTTCGGGGTCCGGCCTGGAACGAGCACCATGGGGGTGCCGGGGTTATCCGATGATGCGGTGTGGGCGGCAGGATTTCCTAAGTTGCGGGATCGGTCAATCCTGGGCTCTGGAGGGTGGGCGGTTTGGGCGGTGCGGGGCTGGGCGGACGAGGGCGCGGACGTCGGCGGCGCGGGCGGCGTTGTGGAAGACGATGACGGGGGCGGGCGGGGGGTTGGTGCGGTTGGCGGGGGGTGCGGAGGCGGCGGCGATTTCCGAGACATGGCCGATGGCATTGCCGCAGGCGTCGACCACGGCGGAGCCGCTCGACCCTGGCGCCCAGTCGGTGGAGACTTCCAGGCGTGGCGATTCGGCGCCCCGGCGCGTATGAAGGAAGAAGCGGTTGACGATGCCTTGGCTGAAGTAGCTCGAGCGTCCCAGCGGTTCGCTGTAACACCAGGCGCTGTCGCCGGGATAGACGTTCGTGTTGAGGGCCAGGGGTCGGACCGGGCGCGGGGGGTCGGTTCGGAGGATAGCGGTATCGGCCGACTCGTTGCCGGCGAGGACTTCGAGCACAGGGAACACGTCGCCTGTCTCATTGGCGGCCACGAGGAAGCCTTCGCGGAAATCGGTGCTGGGCCGAAGGACATGGAAGCAGGTCGCGACGGCGCCGTCGGCGGTGATGAAGTAGCCTCCGGAGAGTTTCTGGTGCCAGTGTTCGCAGCGGGTGCAGAGGTAGTGCCAGCCGACGCGGACGTGGGCCTCGCGGCAGCGCTGCCAGATTTGGCGGGCGGGAAGGGGGCGGGTGGCGGCTTTCGGCAAGCGGAGGACGCAAGAGGTGCGGGTCAGTTGATCGGCCACCGTGGCCAGTTCGAGCAGGTGGCCGGCCTGGCGCAAGACCTCGGCCCGTTCGATGGCTGCGGTGGTCGCTTCATTCCGGTCGCGGACGATGGGGACCCCGGGCGCCTGGGCGAAGGCGGTGGCCGGGGGTCCGGTGAGGAGCGGGGTCAGGGCGAGGAGGGCGAGCAGGGGTCGAGACATAACGCGCGCGAGCTGAGGGTTTCCGGAAGGGCCGGGGGCTTGGAGGCCGTGAGCCGGTCCGGGGTCACGGTCGGGGATCCGGTCTGGAAAGTCGAGGTGCTAGGGCGAGGATTTTAGCATGTGGTTTTGGTTTGTGCTGGGGGCGGGGGTTCGGTAGACGTTAGGGACAAGCCTATGCATGCACCGCGCGATCGTCGTCGTTTCTTCAAGGAATCTCTGGCTGGGACGGCTGGGTTGGCCTTGGGCCTGGGGGCTGGGGCCTCCTGCGTGGGCGCGGACGCCGCCGCGCCGTTGCCGGCGGTTGTCCCTGGTGACCCCTTGCCGCAGGGGCGGCTCGGCTCGCTGAAGGTGAGCCGTTTGTTGCTGGGGGGCAATCTGTTGACGCATTACGCGCACAGTCGGGATCTGCGCTACGTTTACTCGCTGACACGCCATTACAACACGCGGGAGAAGATCTTCGAGACCTTGGCGTTGGCGGAGCGGCAGGGCATTAACACGCTGGTGATCCACACGGCGGACGGGGTGCTGGATCTCTTGAAGCATTACCGGCGCGAGATGGGGGGCAAGATGCAGTGGATCATTTGTCCGACCGCGCCGATGGAGCCGGGTTTGGCGGAGTTCAAGGCGCAGGTTGGGCAGATGTTAGCGGACGGGGTGGACGCGATCTACATCTGGGGGGTGCGGGCGGACGCCCTGGTGGAAGGGGGCAAGGTGGACTTGCTGGCGGAGGCGGTGGCGGCGGTGCAGGGGATGCGGGCGGTGTGCGGGGTGGGGGCGCACCAGTTGGAAGTGATCGAGGCCTGCGAGAAGCGTGGGGTGACGGCTGATTTCTACATTAAGACGCTTCATCACGCGAACTATCCGACGGCCAAGTTGAACTACGACTCCTCCTGGTGCCCGGACGCGCAGGCGGTGATCCGGCGGATGGAGACGGTGGAGAAGCCGTGGATAGCGTTCAAGACGATGGCGGCGGGCGCGATTCCGCCCCAGAGCGCCTTCAGTTTTGCGCTGCAGGGGGGGGCGGATTTCATTTTGGCGGGGATGTTCGATTTCGAGATTGCGGAGGATGTGCAGTTGTTGAAATCGGCGTTGGCGGAGTCGACGGGGCGACAGCGTCCCTGGCTGGCGTGAGCGGGCGCCCTTTTTGGTTGTCTTGGCGGGGGGTGCCCGCGAATCATTCGGGCATGAGAGTCTGGTTGAGGCGATCACGCGGGGTGGCGGCTGGCTGGGTGGGCCCGGGATGGGCAGCCAGGGGTTGTTTCCTGGCGCTGCTGGCTCTGTTGGCCTTATTGGCGGGCGGGATAGGGGTGCGGGCGGGCGAGGTTCGCCTGCTGTTTGCGCCGTCGCCGGAGCGGGTGACGGCCGGGGGGACGGTTTCGATATGGCTGCATTGGCTGAACGGGACGGGGGAGGAAGCGACGGGGTTGGCGCCGCTGACGATTCAGGGGACGCTGACGCAGGGTGCGCAGGGTTATCCGGTGACGCTGAGGTTGGCGAGTCCGTATGATACGGCGGCGTTGCCGGTGCCGGCGGGCGGGTTTGGGAAGCGGGAGTATTTCCTGCTTTTGCCCGAAGGGGTAGCGGGGCGGGTGCTGCTGGAATTGGCATTTGCGGAGGCGAACCTGGTGGCCTTCGACATTGCGCCGGCGCCGGGTCCTGGTTTAGGGCAGACCCCGGCGACCGCGGACGGAACTCCCGCGCCGGGGGGGGCAGTGGAGGCGGAGGGGGAAGCGATCCCGGTGCGGGCGGACGACGCGGTGGCGTTTTTCCGCGAGCACTTTTTCCCGCATGAGCCGATTTATTTCATCGCGGGGACGGAGACTCCGAACGCGAAGTTCCAGATTAGTTTCAAGTACCAGTTATTCACGGCGGAGAGCCGGCTTTTCCGGGGGACGGCGTGGATCACGAATTTGTTTGTGGGTTACACGCAGATGTCGTTGTGGGACTGGAACACGCCGTCGGCGCCGTTTTATGACAGCAGTTACAAGCCGGAGTTTTTGTATGTGACTTCGGTCGTGCCGCGGGCGAGCGAGGAGGATTGGTTTGGGATGGACTTGCACGGGGGGGTGCAGCACGAGTCGAACGGGCGGGGCGGTCCGGCGTCGCGCAGTTTGAATTACGCGTATCTGCGTCCGTTTTTCACCTTTGGCCGGCCTGGGGCCTTCAATGTGACGCTGGCCCCGAAGGTTTTCGTGTATTTGGGGGATTTGAGCGACAATCCGGACATTGAGGATTACCGCGGGTACGTGGAGTTGCGCGGGATTCTGGGGTGGGAGAGGCACGTGCAGCTTTCGGCCCTGGGGCGGGTGGGGGACTCGTTCGATCGGGGGAGCGTGCAGGTGGATCTGACGTATCCGATGTGGCGGCTGCCGGTGCTCAAGAGCAGCGTGTTTTTGCACGCGCAGTATTTCGAGGGCTACGGCGAGAGCCTGTTGTTTTACAACCAGCGGACCTGGGCGGTGCGGGCCGGGTTTGCCCTTTCTCGATGAGACCCGCGGGTGACGTGACGGGATCGGCGCAGCGACCGGGTTCGATGAAGGCCAGCGAGATTTCACTGAGGATGCAGCGGCGGACCACGGAGTTTGCCGCTCAGGTGGTGAAGTTCTTCGTCAAGTTGCCGAAGACCGACGAGGCGCGCGAATTGGGCACGCAGTTGCTGCGGGCCGGCACGTCGGTGGCGCGGCTCTGTCGGTTGGTGGCGCGGGCGCGGTCGGAGGCTGAGTATTTGGAGCGGATGGAGCGGGTGGTGGAGGAGGCGGACCAGGCGTTGCTCTGGTTGGAGCTGCTGGACGAGGGCGGGGTATGTCCGTCGGCCCACGTGGCCTCGTTGCGCCGGGAGGCGGACGAGTTGGTGCACATTTTGCAGACGGTGCTGACGACCGCGTTGCGCAATGCCGAACGAGTCTGACGCTGCGGGGTCCGCCGTGCGGACGGTGCTCCATCGTTCCCGGTTTCTGGCGTTGGTGCGGGAGGGGCATTGGGAGTATGCCGACCGCGTCAACGCCACGGGGGCGGCGATCATCGCCGCGCTGACCGCGGAGCGCCGGGTCCTGCTGGTGGAGCAGTATCGGATTCCGGTCCATGCGCGGACGATCGAGTTGCCGGCGGGCATCATCGGGGACGAGCCGGGTTGCGGGGAGGAGGATCACGGGGAGGCGGCCCGGAGGGAGTTGCTGGAGGAGACGGGTTACGCGGCGGAGCGCATGGAGGCGGTGACGACAGGGCCGGCGTCTTCGGGTTTGGCCTCGGAGCGGGTGACGTTATTTGTGGCGGCGGGGTTGCGTCGCGTGCAGGCGGGGGGTGGGGTTGGGCACGAGGACATCACGGTCCACGAGGTGGCGTTCGAGGAGGTGCACGAATGGCTGGAGGCGAGAGCGGCGGCCGGGCTGCTGGTGGATTCCAAGGTGTACGCCGGTCTTTACTGGTTGCAGCGGTGGGAACGGCGGTGCTGAGTTGTTCCCTGGGTCCCAGGACTGGGCTCAGCGGCAGTCGGTGGCGAGGTCGTCGAGGAAGAAGGCCTGGTCGTTGACGCCTGCGGCGATGAATCCGACCCAGCGGGCTGCTTGCCAGCCGGGATCGCAGGGGAGGTTGGGGAAGGTGTGCTCGCGGCCGTCGGGGGGGATCAGGACACAGGTCCAGGCCGGGGCGTGGTTTGGGCCGAGGGTGGCCTGCATGCGGACGGCGGTCCAGCCGGCCTCCGGCAGATCGAGGAGTTTGGCGCCCCGGCTGAAGACGGCTTGGGCCTGGAAGTGGAGGGTGGGTCCGACCCGGTAGGGGTGGCCTTCGCTGCGCCATTCGCAGACGGCTTGGGCGCCGGGTTCGAGGCGGATGCGGAAGGAGAGGGAGGCTGCGCCGCGCAGGTGATGGGGATCCCAATGGAGGTGGGGGTTATAGCCGGCCTTGAGGGTGGGGCGGTCTTGGATTTTCAGGCAGCGATTGGCTGGGGCGAGGGGGTCGGGGACGACGGCGACGAGGCTGGGTTGGTTTTCGGTCTCGACGGTGGCGGAGGACAGCCAGGGGCTGCCCGAGGGGCGCTCGAAGTTGTCCTGGAGCGAGAGTGGGGGCGGGGTGGGCGGGACGTAAGGTTTGGGGAAGTCGATGGAGGCAGCCAGGCGTCGCCAGGCGTCGTCGCCGTAGACGCCGGCGCGGGTGTAATCGAAGGGTTGGAAGCCGATGCGAGCGGCGGGGGAGTCAGGGGCGAGGCGGAAATCGCGCCGTGCGGGGTCGACGAAGCGTGGGTCGGCGATGAGGGAACCGGGGTCGCGGCCGGCGGCACGCCATTGGTCCCAGGATTGGCCGGCGAAGTCGAAGGGTTGGCCGTTGAGGCGCCAATAGAGGTTACTGCTGAGGTTCACCTTGGAGCCGGCCTTCCAGCCGCCGTAACCGAGGAGTTGGCCGGAGTCCCAGAGGACGATGTTCCGTTCGAAGGTGAAGGAGAGGTGGGGTTCGGCGCGGGTGACGGCGATTTGACCTTCCTGGCTGAAGGCGAAGATATTGTTGCGGACGACGTTGTTTTTTCCGTAGTGCTGGTGGAAGCCGCCGTCTTTGACGTCGTGGACGAGGTTGCCTTCGAGGAGGATGCCCGTGCTTCCTTCGTCGGGGTAGAGGCCCCAGCCGCCGTAGGTGGTGGCGTAGACGTCGTGGATCCAGTTGTGGCTGACGCTGGTGCCTTCGGAGGGGCCGAGGGTGTAGACGCCACCCATGTCGCTGAGGATTCGGTAGCCGAGGTGGTGGAGGTGGTTGTATTCGATGCGGTTGCGTTTGGCGCCGCTTTCCGCGTAGCCCCAGCGCCAGCCCACGGACACGGCGGTGTAGTAGAAGTCGGCGACGTCGCAGTGGGTCAAGGTGTTGTCGGCGCTGTGGCCGATCCAGACGCCGACCGCGTGAGGCATGAGGCGGCCGCCGCTTTGGATGATGCAATTATCGACCGTGATATGGCCGGTGCGCAGGGGTTCGGGGACGAGTTGGGGTTCGCCGATGCGCACGCCGCCGATGCCGAGGTCGTAGAGGCGGGAGCGTTCCAGGCGGCAATGGCGGGTGTCGCGTCGGAACCAGATGCCGGTCGTGCCCACATGCTCGAGGGCCAGGTCGCGGAGGACGAGGTGCTCAGCGTGGTCGACTTGGATGGCGGTTTGTTCGGCGTTCATGGCGGCCTGCTGGTTGGGGAGGCCTTCAGGGGGGATGCGGAACTCACTGTGGCGGAACTTGAGCCCGACGATTTCGAGGAACCGGACCTTGTGTTCGGGGGTGCCGGCCACGACGACGAAGCGATCGAGACGCGGGGCGATGACCTCGGCCTGGGCCAGGTCTTCGCCCGGGCGCGGCTGGTAGAGGAGCCAGCCGTCGCGGGTCAGGAACCACTCGCCGGGCGCGTCGAGGAAGGACCGGTGGTTTTCCAGGAAGTAGAGCGTGCCGGCGGCCATCGGGTTCCAGGGTTTCATTCTCCCTCCCAAGGTCTCGAAGGTGCCGTCGTCGGGCTGGGCGGCGCGCAGCCATTCGCGGGTGGTGTCCCATTTATGGAAGGCCAGGATTTGCACGTCGCGGAGGTCGGCTTCGCTGAGGGAGCGAAGGGGGGCGAGTTGGGCGGGGCTGACGCGGAAGACGTGGCGGCGAGGCGCGTTCTGGGCGGGGACGTCGTCTTCGGTGACACCGAGCAGGCGGTGGAACTCCCAGTGGTTGGGGGTGCGGGCGCGGATGGCGCGGCGGCCGTTCACCCACAGTTGCTCGAAGCGCCAGGACGCGGGGGCCTCGTCCGAGGGGGTGGCGATGCGGGTGCGCCACAGGCCGGGTGTGGCGGGATCGGCTTCCCAGCGAGTCAGGCGCGTTCCCCCGCTCAGCACGACGTCGGCCCCCGCTTCCGCCTGGTAGCGGACGGGTTGGTCGGCGGACGCCCCCGAGTCTTGGGGGCCGAACTCGAGCGGTTGGGTGAGTTCATAGCGCCCCGCCCGGACCGTGACGACGGCACCGCGATCGGGTTGGAGCGTTCGGGCCTCCCGGACGGCTTGCTGGGCTCGGTGGAGGGTTGCGAACGGGCGTTCGCTCGTGCCTGGGGCCTGGTCGTTTCCGGTGGGGGCGACGAAGAAGTCGGCAGCGAAGCCGACGGAGGTCAGGACGTGGAGGGTGGAGAGCAGGAGGAAGGGCGTGCGCATGATCGTGAACGGAGCATTGCCGGTGAGTTCCCCGTGATGATGCCGCCCGGGGCGTCCGGGGGCAAACCACAAACGGAGGCCACCGTGTCGAGCGGTGCTGCTCGTTGGGGGCGGAGGTCGATGAAGGGTCTGTGCAAACATAAATATGAATTATGAATTATGAATTATGATTTATGATTTGGGATAGCGCTGGGCCGGAAAACCCCAAAACCCATCCCCACCCCCAAATCCTAAATCCTAAATCCTAAATCCTAAATCCTGAGCGTTTGCTCAGGTTGGGGAGAGGGAGAGGGAGAGGGATGGGATTAGGATTACGATTAGGACTACGATTACGATTAGGATTAGGATTAGGATTAGGATTAGGATTAGGAGTAGGAGTAGGAGTTGGGAGTCTGGCTTCTGCACTCTTCCTTCTGGCTTGGTTCATGGGGAGGGAAGTGGAGAGGGGGGCTCCGTTTTTCACAATGAGAATTGCTGGGATTGAGGCGAGGAGGGTGCAGCGAGGAGGGTTGCTTTGGGAGGCGGCTTTGCGCACGCTGGGCCTCCGTATGAAGTCCTCCTTGTTCCTCCGAGGGTTCGCGCGATGTACGTGGTCGGTTGTGGGGGGGGGGTGGTTGCTGGGGCTGCAGGCTGGGGCGGCCCAGGACGCGGGGGGGTTGATCGAGGCGGGTCGATATGCGGACGATGCGGCGGTGCGGGCGGCGTGGGTTCCGATGGGTGGGACGGCGGCGCCGACGGTGGCGATGTTTGAGGGGCATCCGGTGGTGCGGATGCGGTGCAATTTTGCCGGGACGAAGATAGAGCGGGCCTCGTGGGATCGGAGGGTGGCGTTGGATTTGCGTTCGAGCCGGGCGGTCGAGTTGGAGTTTTTCTGTTTGGACGCCGCGCCGGTGTCCTATTTCAGCCTGTATTTCCAGAGTGGGGAGGGTTGGTATACGGGGACGTTTTATCCGGAGAAGCCTGGGTGGAATCGGATTACGGTGACGAAGGCGGGCATGAGTTCGGAGGGGCAGCCGGGGGGGGGGGGGAGCATTCGGACGGTGCGGTTGTCGGCGTGGCGGGGGACGAATCAGGACACGGAGATACTGGTGAAGGCGATTCGGCGGGTGGGGGTATTGGGGGAGGATGCGGTGGTGGCGTTAGTGCGGGGCGATGCGGCGGTGCGGTCAAATGGGGGTGGTGGGAGGGGCGAGGGGGAGTGGCTGGGCCGGGTGGCGCAGCACTACGAGGCGTTGGGGATTGAGACGGCGACGTTGAGCGATCTGGAATTGGACGCGGCCACGCTGCGGCGGGCGCGGGTCGTGGTGTTGCCCTACAACCCGTCCCTGCCGGACGCGGCGGTGGAAGCGTTGCTGGGGTATGTGCGGGGTGGGGGGCGGCTGTTGAGCTTCTATGGGTTGCCGGCGGGTTTGCGGTCTGCGGTGGGGATTGAAGGGGGAGCGTGGGTGCGTGCGGGGCGGGAGGGGGAGTTCGCCTCGATGCGGTTCGAGGCTGGGGTGTTGCCCGGGGCGCCGCCGGTGGTCCGGCAGGCTTCGTGGAACCTGCGCGAGCCGAAGGCGGTGGAGGGGCGGAGCCGGGTGGCGGCGAGGTGGCAGGATGCTCGGGGGGAGGGCACGGGTCGCGCGGCGGTGGTGGTGTCCTCGAATTGCATCGAGGTGGCGCATGTGCTGTTGGCGGACGATGCGGCGAACAAGCGGCGGCTGTTGTTGGCGATGACGGGTTATTTGGCGCCGGAGATTTGGCGGCAGGCGGTCGAGGCTGGGGTGGCGCGGGTCGGGCAATTGGCGGGGTATCGGGGCTGGGAGGACGCGTCAGAGGGGATTCGGCGGTTGGGGGGTGGGAAGCCGGAGGTGGCGGCGCTGTGGGCGGAGGCGGGGCGGGAGCGGGCGGAGGCGGTGCGGTTGACGGCGGCGGGGGAGTATCCGCGGGCCTACGAGGAGGCGGCGCGGGCGGCGCGTCGGGCGTTGGAGGCCTATTGCGCGGCGCAGGAGCCGGTGGCGGGGGAGTTTCGGGGTTTTTGGTGTCACAGCGCGTTCGGGGTTCCCGGTTTGAGTTGGGAGGAGTCGATGGCGCGGTTGGCGGAGAACGGTTTCACGGCGATTCTGCCGAACATGCTGTGGGGCGGGGTGGCGTATTATCCGAGTCGAGTGTTGCCGGTGGCGGCGGAGGTGGCGGAGCGTGGGGATCAGGTGGAGCGCTGTTTGGCGGCGTGCCGGAAGCACGGGTTGCAGATCCATGTGTGGAAGGTGAATTGGAATTTGGGGGCGGCGCCGAAGGAGTTCGTGGAGAGGATGCGTCGGGAGGGGCGATTGCAGGCCGATGTGCGGGGCAAGGAGGAGCCATGGCTATGTCCTTCGCATCCGGAGAATCGCCAACTCGAGGTGGATTCGATGGTGGAGGTGGTTCGGCGTTACCAGGTGGACGGGATGCACTTTGACTACATTCGGTATCCGGGTGGGGATCATTGTTTTTGCGCGGGTTGCCGGGCGCGGTTTGCGGAGGTATTGGGGCGGGAGGTGGTTCGCTGGCCTGAGGGCGTGACGCGAGGGGGGGAGGATCGGGACGCCTGGCTGGAATGGCGGCGCGGGCACATCACCGCGGTGGTGCAGAGCGTGAGCGAGCGGGCGAGGGAGGTGAATCCGGCGATTCGTCTTTCGGCCGCGGTCTTTCGCAACTGGCCGACCGACCGGGACGGGGTGGGGCAAGATTGGAAGTTATGGTGTGAGAATGGCTACCTGGATTTCGTCTGTCCGATGGACTACACGAGCAGCGATGGCCAGTTCGAGAACTGGGTGAAGAGCCAGAAGGGATGGGCTGGGCGGACCCCTTGCTATCCTGGGATTGGGGCGTGGGAGTTGACGGCGGACCGGGTGGTGGGGCAGATCGGGATTGTCCGGCGGGAGGGGATGGGCGGTTTTGTGTTATTCAACTATGACGGGGCGGCGGCGCGCGAGTTGGTGCCGCTGCTGGGGCGGGGGGTGACTCGGGCGGTGGGGGGGCGGTGAGTTAGGGTCCGTCGAGGATGCCTTGACGGATCCTTACTGGGTGCGCCGGAAGACGACGGCGTAGGCGCCGTCGACCCCTTCCTGGAAGGGGAGCAGTTCGACTTCGTCCTCGAGGCGGAAGGCTGGGTGCTCGTCGGAGAAGTGCTGGACGACGTTGGCGTTCTCTTCGGGTTCGAGGCTGCAGGTGCTGTAGACGAGGAGGCCGCCGAGTTTGAGGGCGGCGGCGGCTTGGCGGAGCAGTTCGGACTGGGTGCGGGCCAGTCGCTGGAGTTCTTCCGGGCGGACCCGCCAGCGGAGGTCGACGCGTCGTCGGAGGACCCCGGTGTTGGAGCAGGGGGCATCGATCAGGATGCGGTCGTAGTTGCCTGGGATGGGCGTATGGGGTTGGAAGAGTTGGGTGTCGACGCAGCGGACGCCGAGGCGAAAGCAGTTTTCGCGGATGAGGGCGAGGCGTGATTCGGACTGGTCCAGGGCGACGATGCGGCCGTCGTTGGCCATGAGTTGGGCGATGAGGGTGGTTTTGCCCCCCGGGGCGGCGCAGAGGTCGAGGACGTGCTGTCCGCGGCGTGGTTCGAGGAGTTTGGGGGCGAGGAGGGTGCTGGGGTCTTGGATGTAGAACCAGCCTTCGCGGAAGGTGGCCATGCGGGAGAGGGTGCGGTGTTCCTTGAGGGCGAAGGCCAGGTTTTCCGGGGCCCAGGGGCGCCGGAAGAAGTCATAGACCACGCCATCTTCCTCGCGCCATCGTTGGAGGATGTCGCTGACCGAGGCTTTGAGCGTGTTGACGCGGGCGAAGAGGGGGGGAGGGGTGTTGTTCCATTCCAGGAGTCGGCGGGTATCGGCGGCCCCCCAGCGTTCGAGCCACCGCGTGACCAACCATTGGGGGTGGGACCAGGCGCGGGCGAGCGTTTCGGGATCGGCGGTGACCTCGGCCTGCATTTGTTTGAGGAGGCCGCGGGTGACCTCGCGGTCGCGGACGCAGTTGCGGAGGAGGGCGTTCACGAAGCCCGCCTGCGGGCCGAAGCCTGCCTGTTTGGCGAGTTCGACGGTTTCGTGCACGATGGCGTGATCGGGGACGCGGTCGAGCCAGAAGAGTTGGTAGAGACCGAGGCGGAGGAGGACTTGCAGGCCGGGCTTTTGGGGGCGGTTCTCGGTGAGGCGGGCGACGAGCCAGTCGAGGGTGGCTTGCCAGCGGACGGTGCCGTAGACGATCTCCTGGACGAGGCGGCGATCCTGAGGGGACAGGGGGGACCGGCTGCATTCGGCATCCAGGAGGTCTTCGACGTAATCCTGGCCGGCCTCGCGGGCCCGGAGCGTGCGATAGGCAATTTCTCTTGGTTTTTGCGAAAGCACGCCATCATAATGCGCCCCTCGTTGTCCGAAGCTAGCACGAACGTAAGCTGCCATGAGAGAAGAGTTCGACAAACTAGTGGCTGCCGGCAAGATCAACCGGCACCACATTGAGCCGTTGTTGGCTCTAGTGGAGGCCGGGTTTTGCACCCATCGCAGTTGGGGGGTGGGGCGGATTGCCCACATCGACACGGTCTTTGCGCGATTCGCGATCGACTTTCCGGGGAAGCCGTCTCACAGCATGGATTTGGCCTTTGCGGCCGAATCGCTCAAGCCGATCGGCAAGGAGCACATTCTGGCCCGCAAGGCCAGCGACTTAGCGGGGCTGCGGGCGCTTGCGGCGCGCGACCATCTCGAACTCATTCGTTTAGTCCTGAAGAGCTTTGGGGGACGGGCGACGCTGGAACAGGTGCAGAAGACGCTGGTGCCGGAGGTGATCACGGAGGATTGGAAGAAGTGGTGGGAGGTGGCGAGGCACGAGTTGAAGAAGGACGGTCACTTCGTGGTGCCGGCCAAGAAGACGGATCCGATTGTCTATCAGGCGCAGGAAGTCTCGTTGCGGGATCGTCTGTTAGCGGATTTCAAGGCGGCGAAGGGATTGAAGGCGCGGGTGAACATCGCGGCCGAGATCCTGCGCAGCCTTCCCGACATTCCGGACGCTTCCGGCCTGGTTCGGGAGGTGATGGGGATCCTGAACCAGGAGATCGGCTCTCATCAACGCACGCAGCCAGCCGTCGCCTTGGAGGCCATTTTTGTCCGCGATGACTTGCGGGCGGCCCTCGGGTTGGGTCCGGAGGCGGACGAGGTGATGGCCCAGGCCGTGTGGGAGCAGGGGCCCAAGATCGCGGCGGTGCTCGAGGCGATGCCACCCGCCAAGCAGAAGCGGACCCTCCAGTCGTTCTGCGATGCCGCTCCTGAGACGGCGGCGGAGACGCTGTTGGCGGTGATGAATTTCCTCTCGGCGAAGGTTTGCACCGAGTGTGCCAACCTGTTGATTCACCAGGGACGTCTGGCGGCGCTCAAGGAGATGCTGGCCCGGGTCATCAGCCAGCATGCGGCCAGCAGCGAACTCCTCCTCTGGCTGGCCAAGGAGCGAACCGACGCCTTCGCGGATATCCTGGGTCCGGAGGTGTTCCGGGCCATGCTGACCGCGATGGAGCGCGATCAGTTCAACGAGAAGAAATCCAACCGGCTCGGCGATTTCATCCTCAACGATCCCGACCTCCTGGTCGAACTCATCGGCTCGGCCGACATCGACGTCATCAAGGATCTCACGCGTGCCCTGCAGTTGTCGCCGAGCTTCGACGACATGGACAAGCGGTCGCTGCTGGCCCGGATCGTGAAGAGCTATCCCGCGATCCAGGCTCTGATCAGCGGCGAGCAGACCCGCCAGGAGGTCAGCCTGCTGGTGTCCTGGGAGAGCCTCGAACGGCGCAAGCGGGAGTACGAGGAACTGGTTCAGAAGAAGATCCCGGCCAACTCCCGCGACATTGCGATCGCCCGCAGCTACGGGGATCTCCGGGAAAACCACGAATACAAGGCGGCCAAAGAGCAGCATCGGGTGTTGATGCGCCGGAAGGCGGAGTTGGAGGCGGACCTGGTGCGGGCGCGGGGATCCGACTTTGCCAATCCGCGGACCGATGCGGTGAGCATTGGGACGGCGGTGACGTTGACGGATCTGGAGACCAATACGGCGGAGCAGTATCGGGTGGTGGGCGCCTGGGACGGCCAGCCGGAACGGCACATCGTCAGTTACCTCACGCCCATCGGCCAGGCGATGTTGAATCGGGCCGTGGGGGAGGAGATTGAATTCGAGATCGACGGGCACCGGCGGCATTTCCGGGTCGAGCGGATCGAGGTGCCGGCACCCGCGGCGACCGGGGACGCGTCGGGCGCCGGGGCGGACGCTTCGTCGGGCGGCGCGGCCGCGGCCACGGGGCCGGATCCGGTCCAGGCTTGACGCCCGCGGGGGCGAGGCGCCCGAGTGCGGGGCGTGGCTGGGGGCGTCGGGGGTTGGTGGGGGCCGAGGGTGTCGGGAGGGGAACCGGTTCCGTTGCGAAGGGCGTTGCGCGCTTGATTTATTTGGTGGAGAGGTTTTCTTGACGGGCATGCGAACTGGACCTGACGCGGCTTCGGAGGGCGTGCATCTTCATTTGCGTCCCGGGGTGTTGCTGACGGCGGTGGTGTTTTTCCCCTTGGGGGTTTGGGTGGGTTATTGGTTGGGAGGGCCGGACGGGGGGGGGGCGGTGGCCGGGGGTTCTCCGGTGGCGTCGGTGCCGGCGGTGGTGCGGCCGGTCGAATCTGGCGTTCCCGCCTCGAGTTCGAGCGCGTCAAACGTTGCGCCTGGCGGGGGCTCCGTGGTTGGCGGGGCGGTCGTGCAGGCGGAGAGCGAGCCGTCGTTTCGGGGCCAGCCTGGACCGTGGGGAGAGCTTCATTACGTGCGCGTCGCGATTGAGCGACCGGATGAGCTCATGGATCCCGACTTTCCGACGTCGTATCAGACCTCCTGGTTTTTCGAGGGGCACACGCCCGGGCAGGTGGCGGCGTTGTTTGCGGGGGCGGATTTGACCGAGGTGCAGCGGCAGCGGTTGCTGGAGACGAATCGCTGGCAGGTGGCCGCGGGCGGGGTGATGGTGGTGCCGGGGCATGATTTGATTTTGGGGCTGGGGCCGGAGGCGCGGCGCCGGCTCTACTCGGTGTTGGCGGAGTCGCCGACGAACCAGTGGCATTTTCCGGCCTTTGCGTGGCGGGGGGATTTGATGGCGCAGTGGTTCGAGCAGAGTGGGCTCCGGCCGGAGACGTTGGCGCGGGCCAAGCAGTTGCTCTACATGCGGGGGGGGTCGGTGTGTTTTTCGGATCCGGTGGCGCTGAGCAACTCGCTGGATTCACACCGGGAGAAGGTGCGGTTGTGGAAGACGCTGAGTCGTCAGGCGACGCTGTTGGCGCGGCTGCGGGTGACGGCGGAGAGCGACATGGACGGGCTCGTGCGGTATTGGGGGCGGGCCGGGAGGGCCAAGGACATTCGTCCGCTGCTGGAGTCGCTGAGTCGCGTGCCTGGGGGGGCGAGTTTGGATGTGGCGCATTTGATGTCGCCGTTTGCGCGGCGGCGGCTGTATACGTATCCGTTTCCGCCCACGGAGGCGCGGCCGGCGCGTTACAACTGCACCTACACGGCGTTAAACTATTTTGCGGACGAACCGGACGAGCGTTGGTGCGAGATGGGGGAGGCGCGTCGGGAGCTGGAGACGGAGTATTACCCGTTACCGAGCAATGATCCGGCGTATGGGGACATTTTGGCCCTGTATGATCATCGGGACCGGTTGTTGCACACGGTGGTTTACATTGCGGACGAGCTGGTGTTCACGAAGAACGGGGCGCATTTTCAGCAGCCTTGGCTGTTGATGGATTTTGGGGACATGATGGGGATGTATCCATCGGAGCGGCCGTTGCGGGTGGTGGCGTATCGGCGCAAGGACAGTTGACAACGAAGCGGGCGGACCCGGTGGGGTCCGCCCGTGCTGGGGACAGGGTTAGGAGCGGGGCTAGTCGCGGCGTTCTTCGTCCGCTTGGTCGAAGGCGTGTTGGAGGGCGACCAGGTCCTCGCCGGGTTTGAGGGCGTCGAGGATTTTCTGTTCTTCCTTGAGTTGTTCGGGCGAGTAGTTGGCGGCCTTGATGGAGAGGCCGATGCGCCGGTCGCTGCGATCGATCTTGATGACGCGGGCGGTCACATCCTGGCCGACCTTGAGCACATTTTTGATTTTATCGACCCGTTCTTCGCTGACCTGGGAGATGTGGACGAGGCCGTCGATGTCATGCTGGAGGCCGATGAAGGCGCCGAAGCTGGCGAGTTTGGTGACTTTGCCGGTGACGAGGTCGCCGACTTTGAAGTAGTTGTCGATGTTGTTCCAGGGGTCTTCGGCCAGCTGCTTCATGCCGATGGAGATGCGCTGGTTGGACTTGTCCACTTCGAGGACCACGGCTTCGACGTCGTCGCCCTTCTTGAGCACTTCGGAGGGGTGATTGATCTTGCGGGTCCAGGAGATGTCGGAGACATGGATCATGCCGTCGAGGCCGTCTTCCAGTTCGACGAAGGCGCCGTAGCTGGTGAGGTTGCGGACTTTGCCTTTGACGTGGGTGCCCGGGCTGTAGCGTTCGAGGGCTTTTTCCCAGGGGTTAGTTTCGAGCTGGCGGATGCCGAGGGAGATCTTCTGTTCTTCGCGGTTGATGCCGAGGACGATGGCTTCGATTTCCTCGCCCTGCTTGAGGAACTCGCTGGGTTTGGCCACGCGTTTGGTCCAGGAGAGTTCGGTGACGTGGACGAGGCCTTCGACGCCGGGTTCGAGTTCGACGAAGGCGCCATAGGGCACGAGGTTGACGACCTTGCCTTTGACCTTGCTGCCGATGGGGAATTTGTTCTCGATGCTGTCCCAGGGGTTGGCGGTCTTCTGTTTGAGCCCGAGGCTGACGCGTTCCTTTTCGCGGTTGATGTCCAGGACGACGACGTCGAGTTCCTGGCCGACCTTGAGCATTTCGCTGGGGTGGCCGATGCGGCCCCAGGACATATCGGTGATGTGGAGGAGGCCGTCGAGGCCGTTGAGGTCGATGAAGGCACCGAAGTCGGTGATATTCTTGACCGTGCCCTTGCGGATGTCGCCGGGCATCATTTCGGCCAGGAGTTTGGCGCGCCGTTCGTTCCGCTCCTGCTCGATCAGTTCGCGGCGGGAGAGCACGATGTTTTGGCGTTCCTGGTTAATCTTGACGACCTTGAAATCGTAGACGTTGCCGACGAAGGCCTGGAGGTTTTTGGGGGGGACGATGTCGATTTGGGACGCGGGGAGGAAGGCCTCGACGCCGATATGGACGACCAAACCGCCTTTGACCATGGCTTTGACTTTGCCCTGGACGGTGCCGCCTTCGTTACAGATGGTGAGGATGCGATCCCAGTTCTGTTTGAATTCGGCCTTCTCTTTGGAGAGGACGACCATGCCTTCTTTGTCCTCCAACCGTTCGATCAGGACGGGGACCTGGTCGCCGACCTTGATGGCTTTGGGATCTTCGAACTCGCTGGTGCTGACGACGCCTTCGGATTTGTAGCCGATATCGACGAGCACTTCTTTGGGACGGACTTCGATGACGACGCCTGTGACGATTTGCCCGGCAGAGAACTTGGTGTCGTGCTGCCGCAGGGCTTCTTCCATGGTGAGCATACTAGGATAGGATAACGGACGGGGGGAACTTGGCCGGGCGAGATCGCTCCGGCAAAGCTCCATTGCCTAACGGAACCGGCGTTGCGTGGGCAACGGAGGTTAAGGTCAGGTTCTTGGTTAACTTCGCGTTTCTCAGCTTGTCCGAGCACCCGCACCCGCGGGGCTCAAGCGAAGGGGCATGATGGGCACAAACCGGCCGGAGGCAAGCGCCAAGTTGCGCCAAGTTGGGCCAGGGCCAGGTCGCCGAAGCGGCGACCGCGGGCGGCGGCACACTTGTCTTTTTCCTGTGGCCCCCGCACCCTCCGCGCATGCGACTTTTGGAAGACCTGCGCTGGCGCGGCCTGGTGGCCGATTGCACGGACGAAGCGGAACTGGGCCGACGGTTGGAGGGTGGTCCCCTGGTGCTTTACTGCGGATTCGATCCGACGGCTGACAGTTTGCACGTGGGCCATTTGATGGGTCAGCTCATGTTGCGGCGGTTTCAGGTGGCGGGGCACCATCCGATCCCGTTGGCGGGCGGGGCGACGGGCATGATTGGGGATCCCAGCGGCAAATCCAGCGAGCGGCAGTTGTTGAGTCGCGATCAGATTGAGCACAACAAGGGGTGCATCAAGGCGCAGCTCCAGCGGATTTTGGATTTCGACACCCCGGTGAACCCGGCTCGGTTGGTAGACAACGCGGACTGGACTGCTCCGGTTGGTTTTCTGGATTTTCTGCGGGACATCGGCAAGCACTTCTCGGTGAACGTGATGATGGCGAAGGAGAGCGTCCGCTCGCGCATGGAGGACCGGGAGGTAGGCATCAGTTACACGGAGTTCAGCTATATGTTGCTCCAGGCCTTCGACTTCTTTCATTTGCGGCAGGTCCTGGGCTGCGAGCTGCAGGTGGGGGGCAGCGATCAGTGGGGGAACATTACGGCCGGCATCGACCTCATCCGCAAGAAGCTGGGCGTGCCGGCCTTCGGCTTGACGTTCCCGTTGATCACCAAGGCGGACGGCACGAAGTTCGGCAAGACGGAGGCCGGCGCCGTCTGGCTGGATCCGGCCCGGACCAGTCCCTACCGCTTCTACCAGTTCTTCATCCAGTCGGATGACAGCATGGTGGGCCAGTATTTGCGCAAGCTAACCACCCTGGGGCGCGAAGAGATCGAGGATTGGGAACGGCAGCACGCGGCCAACCCGGGGGCGCGGGCGGCGCATCGGGCCTTGGCGGCCGCGGTCACGACCCTGGTGCATGGGGCCGAGGCCACGGTCGAGGCGCGGAAGGCCAGCGAGATCCTCTTTGGCGGCGATTTGGCCGGGGTTTCCGAGGCGACGTTCAGGGAGATTGTCGGGGAGGTGCCGACGCACCGGGTGCCGGGCGATGGGCTGGGGGCGGGGTTCGGGTTGGTGGAGCTGTTGGTGCAATCGGGGTTGTGTCCCAGCAAGGGTCAGGCCCGCAAGGATGTCGAAGGTGGCGGCATTTACATCAATAACGTCCGCGAGAGTTCGGTCCAGCGGACCGTGTCGGCTGGCGATTTGCTGTTCGAGCGCCACCTGCTGCTGCGCAAAGGCAAGCGGAACTACGTGGTGGTGACGGTGGGGGGAGGCGGCGGTGGGGGTGGGGAGGGTGGCTAGGCCGGGTCGGGAGGCCGCTGGGGGGGCGGGGCGGGGCCAGGGCGCGGTGGGGGCGCGTTGAGTTTGCGGTAGACCCACGCCTCCAGCGGGCGGAGCGGGCGGAGCCAGGCGTAGAACGGCGAGTAGAGCAGCCGCAGACGCACGAGGGAGAGCAGCATGTTGAGGGAGGTGCGGCTGTTGAAGACGACCTTGGAGCCGGCCTGGTCCGTCCATTCCGTCGGGACTTCGAGGGTCTTGAACCCGGCGCGTTGGAGTGAGTAGAGGAGGTTGACGTCGAAGGCCAGGTCGGCCAGGCGCAGAAAGGGGTGGACCTTCTCGACGGCGGCCCGTCGCATGACTTTTGCCCCGCACTGGGTGTCGCGGATGTTCATCCAGAAGAACCCCTGGACGAACGCATGGAACAAGCGGCTGGCAAAGCGCCGTTGGTTCGTTTGGGCCTGGTGGATGACGGAGCCGGGCAACCAGCGGGAGGCGATGACGCAGTCCGCCTCGGGCAACCGCTTGACCAGGTCGGCGAACGCCGCCGGGGGCGTGGCCCCGTCGGCGTCCACGTAGCCGATGTAATCCGCGCGCGGGGCCAGCCGCAATCCTTCGATCAAGGCGCCGCCCTTGCCGATGGGGTCCGGGAATTCGATGGCCCGGATCTCTGGGAACTCCTGGGCGACGCGCTGCACCACGCCCAGGGTGTTGTCGCGGCAGCCGTTGAGCACGACCACGAACTCGACCGGTCCGGGGGCGTGGGTGCGGAAGTGCTCGGCGTATTGCCGCAGCACGGGCTCGATCCGCCGTTCCTCGTTGTAGGCGGGGATGAGGATCAACAGACTGGGACCGCTCCGGTGCACGCCTCACCCTGGCCCAACCCACACGCAAAGGCAATCCCGGGGCCTGGCAGCCATTCTCATTTTGAAACTCGGACGGCCCCTCACCCGGCCTCTGGCCACCCTCTCCCCGCGCCTTTTATACCGGAAGGCAGCCGAGGCGCGGGGAGAGGGAAGGGGAGAGGGGAACTCCTTCTTTCAAAATGAGAATCGCTGGGGGCCGGGTCCGATGCGCGGCGCGGTTGCGGGTTTCGGGGCCCCTTTCTCCTCCGTCGGACGGAGGAGAGGGAGAAAGGGAGAGGGGACATGCTGGCTGGGAACGATCCGGACTAGGGGGGGATTTGCTGCTTTGCGCTTGCGCGGGTTCTGGGTTCCTGATTGCTTGTGCGCAGCATCCCAACCACGGCGGCCTTTTCCCCTTATGGAAGTCAAAATCCTTTGCTCATGCGGGACGAAGTATAAGTTTGATGTCGACGACTCGGTGCGGCGGTTGACCGATCCGATTCAGTGTCCGAATTGCGGGGTGGATGGAACGGAGGCGGCGAATGGTTACCTGGCCCAATGCGTCTCGACGGCGGCGGCTGCGGCTGCGGCGACGGAGGCTCCGTCTGCGCCCAGGGTGAGTCCGGCGGTTCCTGGGGGCTCGGCGGGCCGCCCGATCCCGCGGCCCGGGTCGCAGGGTTCCGGGGGCGGGGGGGCCGCGGGTGGCAAGCGCCGCGGTTACGGGGAGCCGAATCTGGTGATGGGAACGGTGGGGGCCGTGGCGGGGGGTGCGGTTGGGATGGTGGTGTGGATTGGGCTTATCACGATGCTGAACCTGGAGTTGGGGATTGTGGCGTGGGGGGTGGGGGGGTTAGTGGGCTTCGGATGCCGGACGCTGGGGGGCGGCTACAGCCGGGTGCTGGGATCGATTGCCGGAGGGTGCGCGTTGATCGCGATTGTGGGGGGGGAGTATTTGGGCATGCGGGCCAAGGTGGACGAGTTTTTCACCGAGGTGAGCAAGGGGGCCTACGAGGAGCGGATGGCGTATGCGCAGGAAGCGGTGACCAAGACGACCGAGGCGGAGATCCGCGAGTTGATCGCGCGGCAGGAGACCGATGAGGATCAGACGGTGACGTCGGAGCAGGTCACGGCCGAGCAGGTGGCCGATTTCCGCAAGGAACTGCCCGAGTTGAAGGAGTTCATCAACGGCAAGCCGACGAAGGAGGAGTATCTGCGCAAGATTCGGGCGGTGTTCGACTCGGCGGAGGTTCAGGCCGAGATTTTCAAGCACAGCCTCAGTTTTTGGACGTTGCTCTGGCTGTTGTTAGGGGTGGGCACGGCGTGGCGGTTGGGTTCGGGGGACGTTCAATGAACCGGGGAGGCAGGGGGGGCGAGGGCGGTCTGGAGTTGGCGGATGAGTTCGTCCTTGGAGTAGGGCTTGGCCATGAAGCCGGCCAGGCCCGCCCCGGAGAAGCGCGAGGCCATTTCGGCCTCGGTGTAACCGCTGGAGAGGATGACGCGGACCCGGGGATCGAGGCGGCGCAGTTCGGCCAGGGTTTCTTCGCCATTCAGCCGGGGCATGGTGAGGTCCAGAATGACGACATCGATCTGCGCGCGATGTTCCTGGAAGCGGTGGAGGGCTTCCCGTCCGTCCGCGGCGAGGAGGACCTGGAAACCGAGACGTTCCAGGAGGCGGCGTCCCATGGTGCGGACGGGTTCTTCGTCGTCGACCAGGAGGACGGTGCCGGTTCCGCTCCAGGGTGGAGCGGGCTGGGGGGTGCAGGGGGGCGGGGTTGAAGCGGCGGGGCAGGCTGGGAAGAGGACGCGGAAGGTGGTGCCCGAACCCGGCTGGCTGCGCAGGAGGAGCGCGCCTTGGTGACGTCGGACGATGCCGAGGACGGCGGAGAGGCCGAGGCCGCGGCCGGTGAACTTGGTGGTAAAGAACGGCTCGAAGGCTCGTTGGCGGGTGGCCTCGTCCATGCCGCATCCGGTATCGGAGACTTCGAGCCAGACATAGCGTCCGGCGGGGAGGGTGCCGCCCTGGCAGCCCTCGCGGAGTTCTTCGGTGGAGCAGGTGGCAACGCCGGTGGAGACCGTGATGGAGCCGCAATGGTCACCCAACGCTTCGGAGGCATTGATGACGAGGTTCATGACCACTTGGCGGAGTTGGGTGGCGTCGCCGCGGAGCGGGGGGAGGGCCTCGGCCAGGTGGAGGTGGAACTGGGCCTTGCGGGAGATCGAGGTGCGGAGGAGTTGGAGCATTTCCTGAACGACCTCGCGCAGGCTAATGGTTTCGATGACGAAGCGGCCCCGGCCGGAGTAGGCGAGCATTTGGCGGCAGAGGTCGGCGGCGCGGACGGAGGTGTCTTTGATTTCCCGCAAGTAGGTGCGGAGGGGGGAGGCGGGGGGGAGTTCTTCGAGGGCGAGGTCGGCGTTGCCGAGGATGGTGGTGAGGAGGTTGTTGAAGTCGTGGGCGATGCCGCCGGCGAGGACGCCGAGGCTTTCCAGCTTCTGCACCTGTTGCATTCGACGTTCCAGTTGCAGGCGTTCGTCTTCGAGGCGCTGGCGTTCGGTGATGTCGCGGTCGACGCCGTGGTAGCCGAGGAGTCCGCCGCGGGCATCGAGTCGGGGGACCCCGCTGGTTTCGAGGACGACGAGGGAGCCGTCCTTGCGGAGGTTGACATTGATCAGGCCGGCGAACGGCTGTTTGGTTTGGGCCAGGCGCGCGTATTCGGCGCGGACACGGTCGGCCTCGGCGGGCGGCATGAACTCGAAGGGGGTGCGGCCGATGACTTCGTCCGGGGTGTAGCCGAGCAGGTCGTGCACACGGGGGCTGGCATAGGTGTAGCGCCCCTGCGGGTCGGTTTGCCAGATCCAGTCGGAGAGGCTCTCGACCAATCCCCGGTATTTTTCCTCGCTGAGGCGCAAGGCCTCGCGAGCGTTGTGTTGGTCGGTGACATCCAGGTGGGAGCCGACGAGGCGGTGCGGTCGTCCCTGGTCGTCGGTCAGGAGCGAGGCTTTGGCTTGGATCCAGCGGTAGGATCCGTTGCGGTGGCGGAAGCGGAATTCGACTTCGAAGCCGGGCCCGCCGCGATCGAGGAGGGTTTGGATTTTGGCTTTGGTGGGGCGGAGGTCCTCGGGGTGGACCCGCTGTTCCCATTCCTCGAAGCGGTTCGGGATTTCGTCGTCGCGATAGCCGATTTGACGTTTCCAGATGGGGGAGAAGTAGACCTCGTTGGTGTGGAGGTTCCAGTCCCAGAGGGCGGTGTTCGAGCTCGAGGTGGCTTGGAGGAGTCGTTCCTGGCTTTGGCGCAGCTCACGTTCGACCTGGCTTCGCTCCTCCATTTCGGCCTGGAGACGGCGGTTGGCTTCTTGCAGGTCGGCGGTCCGGGCCTCGACCCGGCGTTCGAGTTCATCGCGCGCGTGGGCGACCTGGCGTTCGGCCTCGCGCAGGCGTTCGAGGAGGGTGGACATGGCCTCGGCCTCGCGCAGGCGCTGTTGGCCGGCCAACTCGGCGAGTCGCCGATAATGAGCCACCGCGCGTTGGGCTTCGGCCCACTGGCGTTCTTGCTCGTTCACCTCCTTATGCCCCATGGGACCTCCTCGTTTCACCCGTCAGTCAGCACGAGCAGCACGCCTGACCAGTCCAGTCCCCGGCTGCGTCCCAGCAGCGGGGCGATTTCGACCCCTGAGTAGAAGCCGAGCAGGGGGACATTCCAGGAGCGGAAGACCTCCTGCACTTCACCTGCCTCTTCGGTGAGGGTTTCGGAGTGGCGGGCGGTTCGGCCGGCGCAATCGATGTAGAGGCCCCAGCGGGGAACGCGTCGTGCGGCGGTGATCCGCGCGCGGATCTGTTCCGCATGTTGGCGGGCGGATTGCACCATGGTGAGCCCATCGCGCAGCATGAACAGCACCTCGACGCCCTGTTCGAGGTCGGGCTCGAACAGCAGGATGCCCTGGCCGTCGGGCAGGGCTCCGGCGATGAGCCGGTTCACGCATTGGTCCTCGACCCAGGGTCCGAGGCGGTCACCGTGGTTTACCCCCAGGGCCAATCGTTTGACCGGCTGCTGGCGGCGCCAGTCTTGGCTTCCATAAAGGTCGTCGATCAGGGGCACGACGGGACGGCCGTCCAGTGCACGAATGATCGCGCCGTCCATCTCAGTGATGCGGTGGTAGACGCCGTCGAGGGGGACGCATCCGTGCATGACCTGGACGAACGGTTCCATGGGGCCTCCGAGGAGGGCGCCGACGACGCTTTGCTGTCGCGCCACACCTCCTCCGAACTGCCACGTGGGTCCGAAGCCATAGTCGGCCAGCGTGCCAGCTCCCACCGTGAGAAGCCCGGGTCCGAGGACTTCCTCCAGGCCGCTCAGCAAGGGCGGAGAGGCGTTCATGATGGGCGGTGTCGAGGCGGAGGGCGAGGTCCGCACCGAATCGTAGAAGACTAGGAGCAACTTTCGATCCAGGGAGGCTGGCAGACCCCCGGCCATGCGTCGGGCGGCCGATCTTTCCCCTGAATCGAGGTCCCCGGACCAGGAGGTCCCGAGGCAGAGACCGTCCCATTGGAGGACAGCCAGGCCCGCGGCGGTGCCGTCATAGGACAGCGTGTCGCGGGTGAGGACACCGATGGCGGAGCCTCCGAGGATGGGGGTGGGTGTTGGGAGCACGGACTGGACGCCCTGCAGGAACAAGTTCGCGTCCAGGGAACCGCTGGCGAAGGCGAGGGCCAAGTCGGGCTGTTGGATGCGACCTTCCGCGAGGGCTTGCGCCCCGACGGTCCGGCCGGCCTGAAAGGCATTCGGGTCGTTGGTATAGCCGAGCCCGATCCTGATGTCGCGGCGCATGGTTCCAGCCAACCCAGTCGTGGGACGCGCGGCCTTCGCGGTGCCTTGATCTCAGCCGCAGGCGCCTTGAACGGCGGGTAGCCCGATCATGGCCAGAAGCGGAGAAAAGACAAGCCTTTGCTGGGCTTGGTCTAATGGGTCGGGTCGACTGAATTAGGGAAGTTGGGCCAGGTTGGAGAGAGAATTCTCCGACTCGGGACTTCGCGCATTGACCCCCTCAACCGAGGGCGAGCAGGAGCAAGAGCATGGATTCAGCCCTTAGCCTTTTGGGGAAGTGGTCAGCCCAACAGCCCGAGGGTGCGGCTGAGCTCCGCGTCGGTGTTGTAGAAATGGGGGGTGAGCCGAAGGTATTTGCGCCCGGTGCGATCGGCGCGGAGCGAGGTTACGATGTGGGCATCGAGGAGGCGGCGGTGCAGGGCTGGGAGGTCGGCGGCTGGGCGGGTGATGCTGATGGCCCCGCCGCAATTGAGTGGGGGGGCGTCCGCGTGCAGGACCTCCCAGCCTTGGACTTGGAGGGCGGGGACGAGCCAGGCGCGCTTGCGCAGGAGTTCTTTGGCGATGGCGTCGACGCCGATTTCGAGGAGAAGGAGCAGGGCCGCCCGCAGGCCGACCAGGCCGAGCCAACCGTAGCTTCCAGCCTCGTAGCGTTGCGCGCCGCTGCGCCAGACGAGGTCCTCGAGCGCCACGAATGAGGGGCATTTCAGGTTGTTCCAGCCCCAGGTGGTGGGCCGGAGTTCGGCCTGGCGGGAGTGGCGGACGTAGAGGAGGCCCGCCCCGGACGGTCCGAGCAGCCACTTGTGCGAATCGGCGGCCATGAAGTCGCAGTCGGGCGCGGCGGTCGGAAATGCCCCGAGGGTTTGGATTCCATCGACGCAGAATCGGATGCCCCGTTCGCGCAGGGCTTGCCCGATGGCCGGGAGGTCGAGGCGCCAGCCCGAGACGAAGTGGGCCGAGGCCAACGCGACCAGGCGGGTTTGCTCGTCGACTTGGCCGATGACGTCCATGGGCCGGATGCGTCCCCATTGGCGCACCTGGAGGAAGCGGATCTCGGCGCCTCGGTCGGCCGCGGCCATCCAGGGGTAGACGTTGGAGGGGTAGTCGTCATGGTAGATGAGCACATTGTCGCCGCGGCGCAGTTCGAGTCCGCCGGCCACGAAGCTGAGGGCCAGCGAGGTGGGGCCGACGAGGGCGACTTCGTCGGGTTCCGCGCCGAGGAGGGTGGCGGCGAGGGCACGGGTTTGGGGGAGCACCTCGTGCAGGACGGTTTCCTCCTGGTCGTCCAAGCTGGCCCGGGAGGCGTAGTCCCGGATGGCTTCGGCGACGCGGCGGGGGAGGGGGCAAACGCCCCCATGGGCGAGGAAGATTTTGCGGGCGGTGACCGGGAATTCGTAGTGGCGCAGGGCTTCGTCGTGGTGGAGTTCGTGGAGGGTCATGGGTTAAGGACGTTTCCCAGGTTGCGGAAGTAGTCGGACCAGAACTGGAGGATTTGGAGCGCAATGCCGATCATGATGGCGAGCATGATCCCGCGAGGCAGCCACTGGGCGAAGGCCTGGAAGCGCCGCGAGGCCTCCTCGGAGAACAGGGAGTAGAGTCGGCGCAGGGTTTGATCGAGTTGCCCGCTGAGTTCGGCGGTGTGGTAGAGGTTGGAGAAGACCGTCGGGAACACGGGAGTGCGCAGGAGCACCTCGCCCGGGGTGACTCCGTTCTTGAATTGCGGCGTCCAGGATCGGATGGCAGCGCGCAGGACGGCGGAGCCGCAGGTTTTGGCTGCGATGGACCAGGCATCGAGAATGGGCACGCCCGCGTTCAGGAGGGCTTCGAGCGCGGCGCAGAGTCGGGCCAGGGCGAGCTGTCGGCGGGCCTGACCGAGCACGGGGATCGGATGCAGGATCCTCTCGATGAGGGCCCGCCACCGGTCCCCGTGTTGGGATTGACCGGCCAGGAGGAGGAGGCCGACCCCGGCGTAGAGCGGGAGCAGGACGCCCGCCTTTTGGGCGAGGAAGGCGGCGGTTTCTCCCCGCACAGCCAGACCCACCAAGGACCCGGTCGGGAAGACGAGGATAGCGACATGGAGAGTGAAGAGGGGCCACGCGAGCTCCCCGAGCACCTGCCGAGCGAGGCGGGCGCGCTCGGCATAGAAATCGGCCAGCATACGAAAGCAGGCGTCCAGTCGACCGCTGATCTCCGCGGCTTCGATGAGGGCGAGGTCGAGCTCGGGCAGCCATCGCCCCTGGGCGCGCGCCGCTTCGATGAAGGTGGCGCCACGGTGGAGTTCCTGGAGCAAGCCGGACCAGGGCCCACGCTGTCGCGGATGGGGAGGGTTCCGGCGGACTTGTTCGCAGGCCTGAATGATGGGTACGCCTGCGGCCGTGAGGGCGGCCATCTGATGGTACATCTCGGCCTGCCGGTCGTAATGAAGGGGGGAGAAAACGAGGGCCATGGCGTGTCTCCCCGCCGGGGGCGGTCAGCCCGCCAGGCGATCGAGGCTTTCCTTCAGATCCCGTTTGGAACGAGCGCCCCGCACTTGGTCGACGACCTGGCCGCCCTTGAAGAAGAGGAGAGTGGGGATGGCCGAGATGCCGTATTGCACCGACAGGGCTTGGTTCTCATCGACATCGACCTTCCCGATCTTCACCCGTCCCTCGAATTCATCTGCCAACTCCTCAAGGACGGGGGCAATCATTTTGCAGGGACCGCACCATTCGGCCCAGAAGTCGACCAGCACCGGGGTGGTGGACTGGAGGACCTCGGTGGCGAAGTTGGCGTCGGTGAGGGTAGCGATCAGGGGAGAAGCCATAAGGGGACGGGAAACGGGATGGGTTACGGCGAGGGCCCGGGCCGCGAGGGCCCGGGCGAGAGAGGTGGGGTCCGACTCAGTTCGGGGGCATGGAGAGCAGGAACACTCGCACCAGCGCGGCCAGCGCCAGCACGGCGGCGAGTCCGCCCAAGGCCAGGTCGAGTCCGCCGACGGTGGCGGCGGGAGCAGGGGCAGAGGCGGGGCGGGCCGCGGGGGCGGGACGGGGTGCGGCGGGCGCCGCGGGGGCGGCGGCGGCTGGTCGGGCGGGAGCGCTGCCGACCGGGGCCGCGCTGGGCTGGGCGGCGACGGGAGCGGCGGCGGGGGCAGCGGCGGGAGGGGTAGGTGGCGGAGGGGCGCCGGTTGGGGAGGGGATTTTGATGGCCGGTCCAGCGGTGGGCTTGGGGGGCAGGTTGATACGGACCGTTTCCTTCTTCGGTTGGACCTTGGCGGCCTCAGCCGGTTTCGGCGGCATCGCCCCTGCGGGAGCGTTCGGAGTGTTCTCAGCCATAGAAATTCGTGGCCAAACTAGGGGGGCGGCGCGGGGGTGTCAAATGCATATTCCAGGGCACTTTTCCGTTGACAGTGGCCCGGGGCTGGCGATGTGATGCGCGCATCGCTGAACCGGGCGCGCCGCCACGCCACCTTGCTGGGGCGTCCCTGCGTGTCGATGGCGAGCAACGATTGGAAACCATGACGACCGGGCGCAAGATCAACGTGGCGATTGTGGGTCTAGGATTTGGGGCCGAGTTTATTCCCCTGTGGCAGAAGCATCCGCACACGGACTGCTCTGCCATCTGCCAACGCAACGAGAAGAAACTGAACGCCGTGGGCGACTACTTCGGGGTCGGCCGGCGCTATGCCGAGTTCAAGGATTTGCTCAAGGACCCGGACGTCGACGTGGTTCACATCAACACGCCGATTCCCGATCATGCGTGGATGTCGATCGCGGCGCTGCGGGCGGGCAAGCATGTGGCGTGCACGGTGCCGATGGCGACGAGCGTGGCCGACTGCAAGAAGATCGTGGACTTGGTGAAGCAGACCGGGCTGAAGTACATGATGATGGAGACGGTCGTTTACAGCCGGGAGTATTTGTTCATGAAGGAGCTGCTGGACCGGGGCGAGCTGGGGAAGCTGCAATTTGTGCAGGCGTCGCATCAGCAGGACATGGATGGCTGGCCGAACTACTGGCCGGGGTTGCCGCCGATGTGGTATGCGACGCACTGTGTGGGGCCGGTGGCCGGGTTGATTGGGCGGCCGGCGGACTACGTTTCCTGCTTCGGTTCGGGCACGATTCGGGAGGAGTTGATTTCGTGTTACGGCTCGCCGTTCGCGGTGGAGACGGCCCACATCAAGTTTAAGGATTCGGACGTGAGCGCGCGCATCATCCGGTCCTTGTTCGACACGGCGCGGCAGTATCGGGAGAGCATCGACGTGTATGGGACGAAGAAGGCGGTGGAGTGGCCGTTGATCGAGCATGAGCCGCTGGTGGTGCACACGGCGAAGAAGCCGGAGCCGAAGATACCGCAGCGGGTGCGTTGTCCGGATTATGCGAAGCGGTTGCCGCGGGGGATTGCGCGGTATACGACGCAGGGGGTGTATGACGCGTCGAAGAAGACGCATTTGAGTTTCACGCAGGGCAGTGGGCACGGGGGGAGCCATCCGCACTTGGCGCACGAGTTTGCGATGGCGTTGGTGGAGGAGCGCGATCCGTTTCCCAACGCGGTGCAATCGGCCAACTGGACCTGTGTGGGACTGTGCGCGCATCAGTCCGCCCTCAAGGGCGGGGCGCTGGTGAAGCTGCCGCCCTGGACTCTCTGAACCGAACCCAACCCTGCATCAACCTTGATTCACTATGTCCGCAAAAACTGAAGGCATCGCCCCGAACGCAAGTCGGCTCCTGTGGGCCGGCTTCATGGCCATTCTCGCCGCTGGCGTCGGCTTCGCCATCCGCGGTGGCATCCTTGACAACTGGGGGGAGGAGTTCGGCTTCACGGCCGCCCAACTGGGCGCCATTGGCGGCGCCGGGTTTACCGGCTTCTGCTTCGGGATCATCATCGGCGGGGTGGTGTGCGACAAGATTGGCTACGGCAAGCTGGTCATCCTCGCGTTCGCCCTGCACGTGCTGTCGGCGTTCGTGGCCTTCGCGGCCGTGCCTGGCACGGGGGACGCCGCCAAGCAGACGGCCTACAATTTCCTCTTTTGGGGCATGTTCATTTTCGCCTATGCGAACGGCACGCTCGAGGCGGTGGCCAATCCGCTGGTGGCGACGTTGTTCCCCCACAACCGCACCCACTACCTGAACATTCTCCACGCCTCCTGGCCGGCGGGTCTCATTATTGGCGGTGCGCTTGGGTGGGTGTTGGACGACCAGATGAAGCTGGGTTGGAAGGTTCAGCTCTCGCTTTACCTCATCCCCACGGTGGTTTACGGCATCATGTTTTTCGGCCAGCACATGCCCAAGTCCGAGGCCTCCAAGAAAGGGCTCAGCCTGGGTGAGATGTTCAAGGACGTGGGCATCCTCGGCGGGTTGGTGGTGTGTTTCCTCCTGGCCATGTTCTTCGGCGGGACGCTGTCGCCGCTCCTGACGCCGGCGGACGCCACGCCGGAGGCGGCGGCGGCGGCGGCCAAGACGGCGACCAACATTGGCTATGCCATTGGGGGGGTGCTGCTGGTGGTGGTGGCGGTGATGACCAAGTTCTCGCTCGGCTCCTTCTTGCTCTTTGCCTTGTTTTGCGCGCACGCCTTGGTTGGCGCGGTGGAATTGGGCACGGATGGCTGGATCCAGAACATCACCGGCAACATTCTGACCTCGGGCGAAGGCAAGATCCTGTTCGTGTTCACCTCGACCTTGATGTTCCTCCTCCGCTTCACCGCCGATTTCATCGAGAAGAAGCTGGGTCTATCGCCTGTGGGCATTCTGTTGTCCTGCGCATTGCTGGCCTGCATCGGGCTTAATCTGGTCAGCGGCATCGAGACGTTCATGGGCGCCATGCTGGCGCTTTCCGTTTACGCGGTGGGCAAGACGTTCTTCTGGCCCACCATGTTGGCCGTGGCCTCCGACCGCTTCCCCCGCACCGGCGCGGTGGCCATCAGCATCATGGGCGGCATCGGCATGATGTCGGCCGGTCTCATTGGATCGCCCGGCCTCGGCTACGCGAAGGACCGGTTCACGGGCGAAGCGCTCAAGACGGCCGACGCCGCGGTCTTCGAGCAATACAAGGCGGACAAGCCGAGCAAGTTCCTGACTTTCGCTGACGCCACCGGGCTCGATGGCAAGAAGCTGGGCGATGTCCAGTCCACCCTGAATAAGGCGCGCGAGGAGTTGGCCAAGGCCGGCAACAAGGATCCCAAGGCGGCCCTCGCGAAGCTCACCCCCGAGCAACTCAAGGTGCAGGAAGCCAGCATTGCTGGCGACCGCAAGACGCTGAAGGCCGACTCCTTCATCCCAGCGACCATGGCGGTGATTTACCTGCTGCTGCTGCTCTACTTCAAGGTGATCGGCGGTTACAAGGTCGTGCACATCGAGGGCGTCGAGCAGGAGAAGGCGTAGCCCAGGCCCTTCACATTCGCTGGGAACAAGCAGCGCCCTGCCTTTCCGCGGGACCCGCGGCGAGCGGCCTTGAGGCAACCGCGGGTGACGCGGAGGGCGCGGATAGCCAGCAGGATGGGGTGCCGTGGTGTTTCTCGGGGCCTCGCCCCAACCCCTCTACATCGCTTCGCTTTCAAGGGTTGGGGAGAGGGATGGGGAGGGGACGGTTCATGGGGAGAGATTGCTCCCAACTGACATTTTGGCGATTAAGCCCGTGGAGGCTGAACGCAACATCCCAGTGCTTTCCAGGGGGTTCCGGGTGTTTGCAGGCAATTCTAAGATCGAAAAGTCATGCCCGAGATCCGGACAATGATTTTCCCCCCATAACTTCTGCTTGCTCCTGCCCTTGCTCTCCCAGATTCCAAATGTCTTTGGCTAGAATCCTTGCCGCCCAGAACTTGATCAAGTCGAGTCAAGTTCTCGTCCCGTC
>CAZVRY010000046.1:0-5571 GCA_964629545.1 uncultured Verrucomicrobiota bacterium
TGCAGGGCCGGTTCCCGATCCGCGTCGAGCTCGCTTCGCTCACCGCCGACGATTTCGTGCGCATCCTGTCCGAGCCGGAGAACTCCCTCATCCGGCAATATCAGGCGCTGCTCGCCACCGAGCTCGTGCACCTCGAGCTCGTAACTGCCGGCGACGGACTCGCCGTCGGCGCTGGCGGTGAAGACCTCCTCGTCGCCGACGCCGATCTGGAAGGCGAGCACGTTCGAGGCCTTGCTCATGTCCTTGGCCAGCGACTCGAGCGCGCCGAGCTTGGAGGCGATCTCGCCCAGCGCCGAGATGCGCGCATTGTAGCTGAGCTTGCTGTTCTCGAGCTGCTGGATCGGCGTGCGCTGGGCTTCGAGCGTGGCGCGGATGATCGCGTCGGTGTCGATACCGGAGCTGATGCCGTTGAACGTGATGCCCATCTCGTCCTCGCTGGAGAGAACGTCGGAGCTCGGGGACCGAGCCGCGGCTATGGATGATGTCGGGGGAGGGGGAGGGGAGGGGGTTAGGGGTTGGGAGGGTGGGCAGGGCCATGGAAGGCGGGGGGGGGATGGGGTGGGTCAGGCGGGGGGTGGGGCGCCGAGGGGGAGTTTTTGGAGCATGGCGAAATAGGTCCAGAGGGGGCCGACGACGCCGCGTTGGCGGAGGCGTTGGACGAGCTGGTGGAAGGAGGCGGGGGGTTCGCCGACGATCCAGTTGGGGTGCGAGCTGACGTGGTCGGCGAGGCGGGCATGGATGGAGTCGCTGGTGAGTCCTGGGGCGATGTAATGGAAGGGTTCGAGGAGGTTGGTGGCGGGGTGGAGGATCCCTTGGCGGAGGGCGAGGGCATGGAGGGGGGTGCCGGGGTAGACGCGCATGCCCACGATGGGGAGGATGACGGCGCCCTCGAGCGCGGTGGAGCGGGCGAGGGTTTCTTCGAGGGTGTCGGGGGTTTCGCCGGGGCCGCCGAGGATGAGGAAGTGACACTGTTCGACGCGGGCGGCGCGGGCGAGGCGGGCGGCGTGGCGGATGTCTTCGAAGGAGAGGCCTTTGCCGTAGGCTTGGAGGACGCGGTCGGAGAAGCTATCGGATCCGAACTCGATATGGGCGAGGCCGGCGGCGGCCATGGCTTGCATTTGGTCGGTGGTGAGGCCTTGGGGGCGGAGGAAGCAACCCCATTGGAGGTGGAGTTGGCGCTGGCGGATGGCGGTGCAGGTTTCGAGGACGTGGGTGGGGGAGGAATTGAAGACGGAGTCGACGATGAAGGCGTAGCGGAGGCCGAGGGACTCGATTTGGGCGAGTTCGTCGGCGACGAGGTGGGGGGGGCGGCGGCGGTGACGGCGTCCTTCGATGAGGGGGTAAGTGCAGTAGCAGCATTCGAACGAGCATCCGCGTTGGGTTTGCACGTTCAGCATGAGGCTGTGGGCGGCGTAGAAGTCGACCAGGGATTGGGGGCGGTCGGAGGGGAGGACAGGGCGGTCGAGGCGGTCGGGGTGTTGGGGGTTGCGGCGGATGGAGCCGTGGTGGCGGTAGACGAGGCCGGGGATGGAGTGGGGGTTTCGGTGGTGTTCGAGGGCATCGAGCAGGGCCAGGAGCGGGGCTTCGCCTTCGCCTTGGATGCCGTAGTCGGCGCCGCTTTGCTCGAGGAGGGCTTCCGGGAAGATGGAGAAGCCGCTGCCGCCGACGACGATCGGGACGGGTCGGTGTTGGCGGATGCGGGCGCAGAGGAGGCGGAGGGAGCCGTAGAAGGTTTCGCGTTGGCGGAAGGCGACGTCGTCGATGTTGCGGAGGGAGATGCCGACGATGTCGGGTTGGAACTCGTCGAGGGTAGGTTCGAGGGGGGAGGAATCGGCGAGGCAATCGATCCAGCGCGTGGAGTGGCCGGCGGCGCGCAAGGCGGCATTGAGTTGGGCGAGGCCGAGGGGGAAGACGGGGTAGGGGACGGCGTAGGCGTTGGCGCTGACGAGGAGGACGCGGTGGGGCATGGGTCAGGCCGGTTGCAGGTGTTCCAGGGTGGGTGGGAACGGGCGGGCGGTCACGGGACGATTAGAGCGGAGGGGGGAGGTTTTGGCGATGAAAAGCACGGGGCATGGCCGAGGCGAGGGCGGTGATGGGGTTTGGGCGGTCGGCGCGCCAGTTGGCGAAGGAGATCCTGGAGCGGGTGGGGGTGTCGGGGGGAGGGCTGGGGCTCAGCGTTGACCGTGGCGGCGGCGGTAGGCGAGGGGGGTCATGCGGCGGTCGGCGCGGAAGTAGCGGGCGATGTGTTCGGGTCCGCTGAACCCGAGGGCGAGGGCGATTTGGGCGACGGACTGGTTGGTTTCGACCAGCATGCGGCAGATGGCTTCGACGCGGGCGCGGCGGATTTCGTGGAGGACGGAGCGGCGGAGGACGCGTTGGGCGTGCTTTTCGAGGACGCGGCGCGAGACTCCGGCGGCGCGGGCGACGTCGGGGACGGCGATGGGTTGGCGGGCGTGGTCGCGGATGAAGCGGATGGCGCGGCGGACGGCCCCGTCCTCGACCGCCACGGTATCGGTGGAGCGGCGCGGGACCACATGGGTGGCGGCCACGGGGATGGTGAAGTCGGTGAGCGGTTCCCGCGCCATCAGGCGGTCGAGGGCCCGGGCGCTTTCGTAGCCGGCGCGTTCGAAGTTCAAGGCCAGGCTGGACATGGGGGGGTCGGCGAGGTCGCAGACCAACTCGTCGTTGTCGGCGCCCAGGATCCCGAGGTCGTCGGGCACATGGATGCCGGCGACCTTGCAGGCTTCGCTGACCTGTTCGCCGCGGTCGTCGTTGCAGGCGAGGACGCCGATGGGTTTGGGGAGGGACTTCAGCCAGTCGGCCATGCGGCGGCGTTCGGCCACCCAGCCGGGGCGGCGGGGGAGGGGTTCGCCGGGAAACAAGTGGACCGCGTGCCCCTTCTCGGCGAGGGCGCGGCGGAAGCTGTCGCAGCGCAGATCGGACCAGGGGACGCCGGGGAGGCCGCAGAAGGCGAAGTGGCGGAAGCCGCAGCCGACGAGGTGATCGGCGGCCATGGAGCCGATGGCGGCGCTATCGGTGATGACGTTGGCGACGCCTGGGATTGCGCGGCGGAAGTGGCCGACCACGATGGCGGGGATGCCGTGGCCGAGCATGTCGTCGTCCCATTCGGCGTCGCGGAGGATGAGGCCATCGGCCTCGAGGGAGCGGAGTTTGGGCCAGGCTTCCTGGAGGCCGCCGGGTTCCCAGTAGAAGGCCCAGGGGCCGCGGTCGCGGGCGTAGTCGGCGATGCCGCGGAGGAGGCGGCGGCCGGAGGCGCGGGACGACTCGATGAGGAGGACGACCGTAGGGACGGGGCGTCGGCGGCGGGGGCGCGGGGCGGCGGCCATGTTCGCAAACTGGTGAAACTTGGACGCAAAATGGAGTTGGATGCCGGGCCGGGTCAATTAGAATCGCCGCACGAACCTTCGCCATCCATGAATCCTACCTCCCCCACCCTTGGTGTGATTGTCGGCAACCGCGGCTTTTTTCCGGACCACCTGTGTGGCAGCGGGCGGGAGACGGTGCGGGAGGTCTTGCGGAAGGCGGGGTTCGAGGCGGTGATGCTGGAGACGACCGACACCAAGCATGGGGCGGTGGAGAGCATGGAGGATGCGGCCAAGTGCGCCCGGTTATTCGACGCCCACCGGGAGCGGATTCATGGGATTCTGGTGACGCTCCCGAACTTTGGGGACGAGCGGGGGGTGGCCAATGCGATTCGCTGGTCGGGGTTGCGGGTGCCGGTGTTGGTGCAGGCGTTCAACGACGACGCCCGGCGGATGTCGATCAAGGATCGGCGGGACAGTTTTTGTGGGAAGATGTCGGTGTGCAACAACCTGCGGCAGTATGGGGTGCCCTTTAGTTTGACGCGGCTGCACACGGTGGATCCGGCCTCGGCCTCGTTCGCCCAGGATTTGGCGGATTTCGCGGTGACGTGCCGGGTGGTGCGGGGGTTGCGGCATGTGCGGATTGGGGCGTTGGGGGCGCGGCCGACCGCGTTCAACACCGTGCGTTACAGCGAGAAGTTGCTCGAGCGATCGGGGATCAGCATCGAGACGCTGGATCTCTTCGAGTTGTTTGGCTGGATCGAGGGCATGCAGGATGATGATCCGGCGGTGCAGGCCAAGCTGAAGGAGATACAGGGCTACGTGGTGGCGAAGGGGATCCCGTCGGTGGCGTTGCTGAAGATGGCCAAGTTTGGGGTGGCGGTGGACGGGTGGATGGGGCGGACCCGGTTGAACGCGACGGCGATTCAGTGTTGGACGGCGATGGAGGAATTTTTCGGGGTGGTGCCGTGCACGTTGATGAGCATGATGAGCAATCTGGGGTTAAGCAGCGCGTGCGAGGTGGACATTATGGGGACAGTGGCGATGGTGGCGATGGCGGCGGGGAGCGGGCGGCCGAGCGCGTTGGTGGATTGGAACAACAACTATGGGGGCGATCCCGAGAAGGGGGTTATTTTCCACTGCAGCAATTTGCCGAAGGACTTGTTCATGGAGAGGGGGGAGGGCAAGCCGGTGATGGACTACCAGGAGATCATTGCCGGGACGGTGGGGCGGGAGAACACCTACGGGACGGTGGTGGGTCGGTTGCGGGCCTCGCCGTTCACGTATTTGCGGGCCTCGACGGACGATGGGGCGGGGCGGGTGCGGGCGTATGTGGGGGAGGGGGAGTTGACGCCGGATCCCCTGAAGACGTTTGGCGGCTACGGGGTGGTGCACATTCCGGCGTTTCAGAAGTTGCTCCGCTACATTTGCGAGAACGGGTTCGAGCATCATGTGGCGGTGAATCCGACGCGGATTGCCGATGGCGTGCAGGAGGCGTTGTCGAAGTATCTGGGCTGGGAAGTTTACCGGCACACGGCTTGATTCGGCGGTCAGACCTGGCTAGCGTTGCCCCGTCCATAATCCCCACATGAACACCTACTTGTTCGCCGCGGCCACCTCGGTGCCCCGCTTTGCCTTCCTGGATTGGCTGGTGATCCTGCTCTATTTCGGCGTGTTACTGGCGATCACGTGGTGGACGATTCTGAAGCGAAAGGACACGGCGGAGGATTACTTCCTGGCGGGTCGGCATTTGGGGTGGCTGATCGTGGGGGCGTCGATCTTCGCCTCGAACATCGGGTCGGAGCATCTGGTGGGGTTGGCGGGGTCGGGGGCGACGGACGGGGTGGCGATGGCCCACTACGAGTTGCACGCCTGGTGTTTGCTGGTGTTGGCGTGGGTGCTGGTGCCGTTTTACATGCGGTCGAGGGTCTACACGATGCCGGAGTTTCTGGAGCGGCGGTTCTCGGCGTCGTCGCGGTATGTGTTGTCAGGGATCTCGCTGGTGGCGTATGTGATTACGAAGATTGCGGTGGGGATTTACGCCGGGGGGATTGTGTTTGGGGCGTTGTTGCCGGAGGTGAACCTCTTCGGGCTGGACAGTTTCTGGGTGGGGTCGTTGGCGGTTTTGGCGGCGACGGGTTTGTATACGGCGTTGGGGGGGATGCGGGCGGTGGCGTATACGGAGGCGATTCAGACGGTGGTGTTGGTCCTGGGGTCGTTGCTGGTGACGGCCTTTGGGCTGGCCAAG
>CAZVRY010000046.1:5581-32898 GCA_964629545.1 uncultured Verrucomicrobiota bacterium
GCCGGGGGGGGGCCGGGCTTGGGGGCGGCCCCCCGGGGGGGGGGGGTTGGGGTTAAGGGCGGCGTTGCCGTCGGAGATGTTCAATCTTTGGAAGCCGCTGGTGCCGGCCGGGATGGAGGGGACGTGGGCGCCGGTGAAGGAGGGGAATCGGATTGCCTGGTATTTCAACGGCAACTTCCCGTGGTTGGGGATGTTGATTTGCGCGCCGGTGATCGGGTTATGGTATTGGTGCACGGACCAGTACATTGTGCAGCGGGCCTTGGGGGCGCCGAACGAGCGGGAGGCGCGGCGGGGAGCGATCTTCGCTTCCTTTCTGAAGCTGTTGCCGGTGTTTATTTTCATTGTGCCGGGGATGATTTGCATGGCATTGGCCTTGAGCGGGAAGGTGCCGGAGTTGAAGGCGATCCTGACCGATCAGGGGGCGGGGACGGTGGCGGATCGGGATGCGGCGCAATCGGCCTTTCCGCTGTTGGTGGCGCACATCTTGCCGCCGGGGGTGCGGGGGATCGTGGTGGCGGGGTTGTTGGCGGCGCTGATGAGTTCGCTGGCGGGCGTGTTCAACGCGAGTTCGACGCTGTTCACGGTGGATTTGTATCAGAAGTTCAAGCCGAACGTGAGCCAGCACGAACTGGTCCGGATGGGCCGGATCGCGACGGTGTCGATGGTGGTGATTGGGATGATGTGGATTCCGGTCATTCGCGGTTCGAAGGGGCTGTATTTCTATTTGCAGTCGGTGCAGGGGTATTTGGCGCCGCCGATTTTCACGGTCTTTTTCCTGGGTATTTTTTGGAAGCGGCTGAACGGGAAGGGGTGTTTGGCGGCCTTGGTGATCGGGTTTGTGCTGGGGTTATTCCGGCTGGCGGTGGACACCCCGATCGCGCTGGGGATGGCGGGGTTTGAGAACGGCTATGCGCAGGGCTCGTTCCTGTGGGTGATCAACAACATTTACTTCCAGTACTTCAGCATCCTGATCTTCCTGGTGTGTGTGGTGGCGATGGTGGTGGTGAGCTATCTGACGCCGGCGCCGGAGGACAAGCAGATCGAGGGGTTGACCTTTGCCACGGTGACGGCGGAGCAGCGGGCGGCGACGCGCGCCAGTTGGGGGATGGCGGAGGTGGGGGCGTCGGTGGGGGTGATGGTGCTGATCGTGCTGGCCTATCTTTATTTCCGCGGTTGAGCTGCCCCGGTCCTCGGCGTGGGGCTGTCCGGCCCGACGCGGGGTGGCGTTCCGGGGACGGGGCAGGGGCGTGGGGCGGGCTGACGTTTTGATGTTGCGGGGATGCGGCGAGGCGTCTCCGGCGGGCGCGGACTATTTCAACTTGTTATGACTATGTACACACCACGATGGATCCTCCCTCTCCCCCTGCTTTGGTTGGTTGCCGGCCTTCCCGCCGGCGGGCAGGCGGCCGAAACCAATCCGGTGCCCAACCCCTCGTTCGAAGAGGCGGGGAATCGGGGTCCGCGCGGCTGGCGGCAGGAGCGGTGGAACGGACAGGGGACGGCGTCGCTGGCCACGCCTGGGCGCACCGGGAATCGGAGCGTGCAGATTGCGTCGACCGAGGGGGCGGACATGGCGTGGGCGGCGCAGGTGCCGGTGGAACCGTTTGCGCGCTATCGGCTGGCCGCGTGGATCAAGACGGAGGGGGTGCAGCCGAGCAACGGCCGGGGCGCGCTGCTGAACCTGCATGGGCAGGACGTCGCGACGCCCGCGGTGACGGGCACGAAGGACTGGACGCGGGTCGAGGTGGAATTCGAGTCGGAGGACCAGGAGTCGGTGCAAGTGAACTGCCTGTTTGGCGGGTGGGGGCTGGCGACGGGCCGGGCGTGGTTTGATGACGTCGAGGTCACGGCCCTGAGCCGGCGGCCGGCGCCGCCGGCGCAGATTGCGGTGGATGCGGCCCAGGTGCGCGAGCCGATGGCGCCGGAGATCTACAGCCAGTTCATCGAGCATTTGGGTCGGTGCATTTACGGGGGGATCTGGGCGGAGATGCTCGAGGACCGGAAGTTTTATCATCCGATCAAGGCCGACTACGCGCCTTACACCTCGTTGCGGAACAGCGCCTATCCGGTGGTGGGGGCGTCGCCCTGGCAGATGGTGGGGGCTGCGGATGGGGTGACGATGAATCCCGAGAAGCCGTTTGTGGGGCGGCACACCCCGCAGGTCCGGGCGGGGGCGGGGCTGCGGCAATGGGATTTGGGGGTGACGGAGGGCAAGGGGTATACGGGGTATGCGTGGTTGCGCGCGGTGGGGGACGCGGCCAAGGTTGAGGTGCGTTTGGCCTGGGGCGAGGGCGAAGCGGAGGGCCAGACGGTGGCGGTCGAGGTGGCTGGCGGGGACTACCAGAGGGTGGCGTTCGAGTTTACGGCGCGGGGGACGACGGACAAGGCGTCGTTGACGTTGCGGGTGCGGGAGGGGGGGGTGTTGGTGGGGACGATCTCTCTCATGCCGGCGGACCACGTGGAAGGGTTGCGGGCCGACACGTTGGCGGTGCTCAAGGAGCTGAGGGCGCCGATCTATCGCTGGCCAGGCGGCAATTTCGTGAGCGGCTACGACTGGCGGGACGGGGTGGGGGATCGGGATCGCCGGCCGCCGCGAACCAATCCGGCGTGGACGGGGGTGGAGCACAACGATTTCGGGATGCACGAGTTCATCCGGTTTTGCCGGTTGGTGGACGCGGAGCCGTGGATTACGGTGAACACGGGATTTGGGGACGCCTATTCGGCGGCGGCGCAGTTGGAGTATGCCAATGGGGCGGTGGACACGCTGCAGGGGGCGAAGCGGGCGGCGAACGGGGCGGCGGAGCCGTTTCGGGTGAAGTATTGGGGGATTGGCAACGAGATGTGGGGCAACTGGCAATTGGGCTACATGCAACTGGGCCATTACGTGCTGAAGCAGAATTGGGTCGTGGACAAGATGCGCGAGGTGGATCCGTCCATCTACTGCATCTCCTCGGGGAACGCGGGCGAGTGGAGCACGGGGTTGCTGAAGGGGTGCGCGGAGCACATGAACGACATTGCCGAGCATTTCTATTGTCAGGAGCGCTCCGGCCTGCGGGCCCACGTCCGCCAGATTGCGGACAACATCCGCAGCAAGGCGGAGTTCCATCGGCGGGCGCGCCGGGAGATCCCGCAGATCCAGGGCAAGAACATCCGCATCGCGATGACGGAGTGGAACTACTGGTATGGCCCGCACGTGTTCGGGGAGCTGGGGACGCGGTATTTCCTCAAGGACGCGCTGGGCATTGCCTCCGGGCTGCACGAGTACGCGCGCCAGAGCGACATTATCGCTTCGGCGTTTTATGCGCAGACCGTGAATGTGATTGGGGCGGTCAAGGTGAGTCGGCGGAACGCGGCCCTGGAGACGACCGGGTTGGTGCTGAAGCTGTATCGGGCGCAGTTTGGCCAACTGCCGGTGGCGACGGAGGTGCAGGGATTGATCGATGCGCAGGCGGCGTGGTCGATGGACCGGAGGCGGCTGACGGTGGGGGTGGTGAATCCCACGATGCAGCCGGTGCAGGTGCCGTTCAAGGTGAGCGGCGCGCGGTTGAAGGGGACGGGCACGCGCTGGCAGATTGCCGGTGGGGATCCCCAGGCGTATAACGATCCCGACGCGGCGCCCAAGGTAGTGATCGAGGAGGGGCCGGTGACGGGTTTGGGCGATCATCTGGCGGTGGCGCCCTGCAGCATCACGTTGTTCTCGTTCGACGCGGAATGATCAAGGCCATGAACCAGCATTGTCGTCCGCAGGGTATGGGTTGGAGGTTGGCCGGGTGGCTGGCAGTTCTCGGGACCTTCGGCGTCCCGGGGAGCGTGGGCGCGGCGGGATCAGCACCGGCGGAGCCCGCCACGGTGGTGGTCCGGGCGGATCAAGGGCGGCACAAGATTGACAGGAACATCTACGGTCATTTTGCCGAGCACTTGGGCCGATGCATCTACGAGGGGTTTTGGGTGGGCGAGGATTCGCCGATCCCGAACACGCGGGGCATCCGCAACGATGTGGTGCAAGCGCTGCGCCAGGCCCGGGTTCCGGTGCTCCGCTGGCCGGGAGGCTGCTTTGCCGACGAGTATCACTGGAAGGATGGGATCGGGCCACGGGAGCAGCGTCCGCAGATGATCAACACGCACTGGGGCGGGGTAGTGGAGAACAACCATTTTGGCACCCACGAGTTCCTCGACCTGTGCGAGCAACTGGGCGCCGAGCCTTACATCTGTGGGAACGTCGGCAGCGGGTCGGTCCAGGAGATGATGGAGTGGGTGGAGTATATGACCTCGGATGCGGACTCGCCGATGGCGAACCTGCGGCGGAAGCACGGGCGGGAGAAGCCGTGGCGGGTGCGCTACTTTGGGGTGGGGAACGAAAGTTGGGGGTGCGGGGGGAACATGCGGCCGGAGTTTTATGCCGACCAGTATCGTCGCTACAGCACGTTCGTGAAGAACTACCCGGGCAACACGATCTACCGCATCGCCTGCGGGGCCAATGCCGCCGATTATGATTGGACGGAGGTGATGATGCGGCAGGTGGGGCGCCGGATGGACGGCCTTTCGCTTCATTATTACACGATTGCGACGGGCAATTGGAATCGGAAGGGGTCGGCGACCGAGTACGATGAGGCGACCTGGCATCGGACGTTTCGGGAGGCGTTGGTCATGGACACCCTGCTGGCCAAGCACGTCGCCATCATGGACCGGCACGACCCGCAGAAGCGGATTGGGCTGATCGTGGACGAATGGGGCACGTGGCACGACGTGGAGCCTGGGACCAACCCTGGGTTCCTGTATCAGCAGAACACCCTGCGCGACGCCCTGGTGGCCAGCCTGACGTTCGATCTGTTCCACCGCTACGCCGACCGGGTGCGCATGGCGAACATTGCCCAGACCATCAACGTGCTGCAGGCGATGATCCTGACGGATCAGGAGCGGATGGTGCTGACGCCCACCTACCATGTGTTCGAAATGTACCAAGTCCACCAGGACGCCACCTTTCTCCCCGCCGCCCTGGCTTGTGGGGATTACGTGGTGAACCAGGACGCCTTGCCGCAACTTAGCGTCTCGGCCTCGCGCGGCGCGGCCGGCAAGGTCCATGTCGCGCTGACCAACCTCGATGCCGCGCGCGAGGTCCCGGTGACGATCCAGCTCACGGGAGTCGTTCCGAAGCGGGCCTCGGGCCGGGTGCTGACCGGGGACACGATCACCGCGCACAACACGTTTGACCGGCCGAACGTGGTGGCTCCGCGGGCCCTGGACGGGGTGGCGGTGTCAGACGGCCGGGTGCGCTGCGTCTTGCCGGCCAGGTCCGTGACGGTGGTGGGGATCGAATGAGCGACGGCCGAACCGCTTGGGGTCCGGCAGGGAACACTGCCATGAAGCTTCCCGTTGAACCTGGAACATGAAAACTACCCGTGCACTGGCCGTTGGTTTGGTTTGGGGGACGACGTTTGCCCTGGTGGGCGGGGCATGTTGGCGCGCGGCGGCGGCGGAGCCGGTGATCGTGGTTCGGGCCGACCAGCCCGGGGCGGCGCCGATGCGTGTGGGGGTGTTTTTCGAGGACATCAATTACGGGGCGGACGGCGGGTTGTATCCGGAGCGGGTGCGCAATCGGTCGTTCGAGTTTGCCGATCCGTTGACGGCATGGCTGCCGTTGGAGGGCACGTTGCCGGCGCAGTTCGAGGTTCGGACGGAGGAACCGCTGCACGAGAACAACCCGCATTACCTGCGTTTGCGCGGGGACGGGGAGGAGGCGGGCCCTGGGTTGTCGAATGACGGGTTCTTCGGGGTGGCGGTGGAGGAGGGGGCGGTATTCCGGTTTTCGGTGTATGGGCGGAGTGCGGACGCGCGGCCGCCGGCTTTGGCGGTGGCGGTGGTGGGGGCGGACGGCGGGGTTTTGGCGTCGGCGACCGTGCGCGGATTCAAGCCGGAGTGGCGTCGTCAGGAGGCGACCCTGCGGGTGAAGGCGACCGAGGCGAAGGCGCGGCTGACCGTGCAGTTGACGGGGGCGGGGACGTTGGACGTGGACATGGTTTCGCTGTTTCCGCGGGCGACGTGGCGGCAGCGTCCGAACGGTTTGCGGCCGGACCTGGTGCAATGGCTGGCGGACCTGAAGCCGGCGTTCGTGCGCTTTCCTGGGGGTTGCATTGTGGAGGGTCGCAACCTGGGTTTGCGGTATCAGTGGAAGACGACGATTGGGGACCTGACCGAGCGAACGCTGATCGTGAACCGGTGGAACGACGAGTTTCGCCATCGGCCCGCGCCGGATTACTTCCAGTCGTTCGGGCTGGGCTTTTTCGAGTATTTCCAACTGTGCGAGGACATTGGGGCCGAGCCGTTGCCGATTTTGAATTGTGGGATGGCGTGTCAATTCAACACCGGGGAGCTGGCGCCGCTTGATCAGCTCGATGGGTATATTCAGGACGCGCTGGATTTGATCGAGTTCGCCAACGGGCCGGTGACGACTCGGTGGGGGGCGCGCCGGGCCGAGATGGGGCACGCGGGCCCGTTCGGCTTGCGGATGCTGGGGATCGGGAACGAGCAGTGGGGTCCGCAGTATATCGAGCGGTATGCCCGCTTTCACCGCGTGTTGAAGGAGCGGCATCCGGAGGTGGCGTTGGTGAGCAGCGCGGGGCCGCAGCCGGCGGACGACCGGTTCAAGTTCCTCTGGCCGAAGTTGCGCGAACTCGGGGCGGACATTGTGGACGAGCACTGCTACGACCGTCCGGCGTGGTTTTTGGACCATGGGTTTCGTTACGACCGTTACCCGGTCGAGGGTCCGAAAGTGTTCATGGGCGAGTATGCGGCGCAGAGCGACAAGGTGGTCAGTGTGTTGAACCGGAACAATTGGGAGTGCGCGCTGGCGGAGGCGGCGTTTCTGACCGGGCTGGAGCGGAACTCGGCGGTGGTGACGCTGTCGTCCTACGCCCCGCTGTTCGGGCACGAGACCGGCTGGCAGTGGCGTCCGAACCTGATTTGGATGGACAACCTGCGCTCCTACGGGACGCCCAGTTATTACGTGCAACAGCTTTTCTCGGTGCACCGGGGCGATGCGGTGGTGCCGGTGACGGTCCGGCGCCAGGCCGGGCCTTCGGCCCAGGAGCCTGGTCTTTACGCCAGCGGCAGCCGGACGCGGGCGGGGGATCGGGTGATCCTGAAGGTGGTGAACAGCGCGGCGGCAGCGACGGCCGCGCGGGTGATGATCGAGGGGATTCGGGAGGTGCGTCCGGGCGGCCAGGTGGTGGTATTAAGCGGGGCGCTCAAGGACGAGAATTCGCTGGCCCAACCGAAGCGGGTAGCCCCGCGTGGGGAGCGTCATGGTGGGGGCGGGTCGATCCTGAGCCACACGTTCCCGGCCCACTCGCTCACCGTGTTGAGTCTGCCGGTGCGGACGCCCTAGTGTGGTGTCTCAAGCGAGAAGGGTTGCATGGGGCAAAGTCCGGGCGAAGTCCGGGTTGCCGTCGAGGGGCCTACCGGTTATGAAAGCGCATGCATTTGACCGCTGCTACCGTTGTGACGTGCATGGCGCTGCTGGTTCTCGGTCCGGGGTGTGCCGGAATGGCCCCGGCGGCTTCCTCGGCGGGCCCGCCCCGGCCCGCGTTCTGGGTGGACGCGATGCGCGCGGAGCCGCTGACGTTCGAGGCGTTGCTCGACGAACTGGGGCAGGCGCGGGTGATTTACCTGGGCGAGTATCACACCCTGGCGCGCCACCACGAGTTACAGACGGCGATTCTTGACGGTTTGGCCCGGCGGGGGGGCCGGCTGGCCCTGGCGCTGGAGCCGTTCGAGTTCCCGGTCCAACCCGTCCTGGATCAGTTTAACCAGAAGGCGATCGATCTGGACCAATTGGTGGCGGCCTCGAACTGGTCCCAACGGTGGCGTGGCCACACGAACTACCACGCGCTGCTGGCCGCCGCCCGGGCGCACGACGTCCCCCTGCTGGCGTTGAACGCGCGCTCCGAGACCATTCGTGCCGTGGGACGGCTGGGTTTGAAGGGCATCGGGCCGGAGCAGCGGGCCGAGTTGCCCGTGGAGATGGTGACGGACGATCCGGTTTACGAGCGGCTGACCACCCGCATGCTGGGGGTGCACATGGCGTTCGATCCGGAGAAACTGCGGCCGGTGTTCGAGGCGCAGGTGGCGCGGGATGAGACGATGGCGGATCGGCTGGCCGGTTTTCTGCAATCGTCGGCGGGGCAGGGTCGAACGGTGATCGTGATTTGCGGGCGGGGCCACTGTGCTTATGGCCTGGGGATGCCGGATCGGGTGGCTCGCCGGGCGCCGGAGTTGCCGCAGCGTGTGGTGCTATTCAGCGAGAGCGGGGATCTTTACCTATCGCCGGAGGAACGGCGGCAGGCTCGCGAGATCGAGGTGCCGCACGAGTTCCTGCGCGGGCTGGGGCGTTCCGCCGCCGATTTTTTCCATGTGACGGCGGGGGCTTCGCGCTGAGGGGAGGACGGGTCAGGCGGGGTCGAGGACCCCTGAAGCACCGTGGCTCTCCTCCCTGCCGGCTATTCGCGGTATCCATGTCATCCGCGGTTGATTCAGGCGGCTCGCCCCGGATCCAGGGCGTGCAGGTCTGGCTGTGCAGTGTTGGCCGTTGCAGTCCTGGCTTGCGCCGCGGGGTTGTGGGGGCTAGAACGCGGGCCATGGGCGCACAATGGAAGCAGGCGGGCCGCGAGGCCAACGCACAGAAGAAGGGCCAGTTGGTGGCGAAGTTGACTCGCGAGCTGATGGTCGCGGCCAAGCTGGGGGGGCCGGATCCGGATTACAATCCGCGGCTGGCGGCGGCGGTGGAGAAGGCCCGCAAGGCCTCCGTTTACCGGGACACGATCGAGCGCGCGATAAAGAAGGGGGCGGGGTTGACGGATGAGAAGGTGAGTTTCGAACTGGTGACCTACGAGGGGTTCGCGCCGCACAAGGTGGCGGTGATTGTGGAGTGTTTGACGGACAATCGGAATCGGACGGCGCCGGAGATTCGCCGGTTGTTCCAGGCGGGTTCGCTGGGTCAGCCTGGGAGCGTGGGCTTCTTCTTCAACCATTGCGGGGTGGTGGAGGCGACGCACGCGGATCCGAACCGGGATGCGGAGGCGGATGCGATCGAGGCGGGGGCGCAGGAGGTCGAGGCCTTGGAGCCCGACGAGACCCCAGCCGGCGCCAAAGGCGCGCGGTTTATCACGGAAATCAAGGATCTGGACGCGGTTTCCAAAGCCCTCAAAGCCGCCGGGTGGACGGTAAGCGCGGCCGAGATGCGGTATCTCGCCAAGAATTTCGCCGACGTCAGCGACGCCCACCGGGCCGAGGTGGTGGCCTTTCTCGAGGCGTTGGACGACCACGACGACGTCCACCGCGTCTATGCCGCGTTGCGGTAGTTTGTCCTCGGTCTAACGGGTGGGGGAGGAGGCCCGTTCCTGCATCCACTCGACGTCGCGGTTGTTCGGCGAGGCCACGTTGAGGGTCAACTCGAATCCCGGTCGGAGCTTCGGCACGGTGCGGGGGTCTCGCCACTTTTTGATCTCGGCGTGACCGTCCGCATAGGAGAAGCCGCCGGCCCGGTTATGATAGCTGGCGGGGTAATCGACGATCTTGAAGGACCGCGGCTGCTGGGGCGGTCCCCACCCGGCCATGTCCACCACGAAATAGCCGTCATTGATGCTATCCTCGCGTTCGTCGAGGAGCACGAAGGCCCTGACGGGCGGAGGCACGGTGATGTCGGAGAACTTGCGGAAGACGCGATAGGGACCGCCGGGGGCGCCTTGGGACTCGCCCCACTCGGGTCCGCCCATCCAGTTGTTCATGGACATGCTGCGGACGCGGGGGCGGTGTTGAAAGCGGGCGCCGCCGGTGGTGCGATCGGCGGGGCAACGCCAAATGTCGAGCGACTTGGTGTAGGGCCACAGGGGGCTCCGCTTGATGTTGAGGTCGGGGTTGACGTTGGCGACGTCGGTGACTGGCAGGTCGAGCCACCCGCCGCCGTTCCATTCGGGGACGGCCTGCCCGCCGGCGGCGGCCAGGAGGATGTCGTTGTGGTCGTCGGCGTACATCCTCCAGGCCAGGAGGAGTTGGCGATGATTGTTCATGCACGTAATCCCCTGGCCTTTGGCCTTAGCTTTGGACATGGCCGGGAGGAGCATCGAGGCGAGGATGGCAATGATCGCGATCACGACCAGCAGTTCGATCAGCGTGAAGCCGCGTCGCCGCTGGCCCGGGGCGGGAAACCGGCGGGTCAGGGCGCGGCGGCCGGCGTGGGCAGGGGCCGGGCGCGGCGCTGAGGCCCCACCTGCTACAGTAGTAGTATGCATGGATGTAGGTAGCTAGGGTGATTGATACCTCAGAACTAGCACTTGGTCCGCAAAAGGCAAGTCTCGAGCGAGCAGGTCTCGTGTTGGAAGAAAACATCCCTCTCCCCAACCCTTGAAAGCGAAGCGGTGGAGAGGGGTTGGGGAGAGGGAGAAAGGGAGAGGGGAAATGCAAGGGGTTCAGGGGTTCAATGCGCGATGACGATCAGGGAATTCTCCCCAGAAACCGGGTTACGCGCGTTGGGCCCATGCACCTGGGCAGTGGGGTGGGGCGAGCGTCCCCGCGGGCCGCCCAGGGCGGACGACATCGCGGCTCGTCAGGAGCCCCACCGACGGCGACCGAAGGCAGGATCAGGGCGGGGTGAGGGGGGCGCCTGTTCCAACCCGAGAGCCGCGGCCAACGAGCAGGTGAGCGTGCGCTTGAGTTCGGACGGTTCCCGGGTTTGAATCGAGCGATGCAGTTCCCCCTGAAGGCTCGCAGGCCGTCCTGGCGGGAGAAAAACGGCGAGGCGCGCCGGTTCACCATCCTGGACGCGGCTCGCGGTTCGGCGTGCCTGCCTTCGAACTTGGATCACTGATGACAACGCACTATTTGGCGATCGACTTGGGCGCGGAGAGCGGGCGGGTGATGTTGGGCACGCTGGCTGACGGGCGGTTGAGCCTGGAGGAAATCCACCGGTTTGCGAACACAGCGCTCAAGGTGGGGGCGTCCCTGCATTGGGACGTTCCGCAGTTGTGGTTGGAGGTGAAGGCGGGCCTGGCCAAGGCGGCTGCGCGCGGACTGGCGATTGCCGGTCTGAGCACGGATTCGTGGGGAGTCGATTATCTGCTGGTGGATGGGCAGGGAGGCATCCTGTCGCCGACCTACCATTACCGGGATCCGCGCACGAAGGTTGGGGTGGAGCGGGTGTTGGGGGAGTTGGGTTGGGAGACCGTCTTTGAGGAGACGGGGATCCAGTTCATGCCGTTGAACACGATTTTCCAGTTGGCGGCGGAGACGCCCGAGCGGCTGCGGGCGGCGCGGCAGATTCTGGGGATTGGCGACGGATTCAATTATCTCTTGAGCGGGGTGGCGCGGTCGGAGGTGTCGCTCGCGAGCACGTTCCAGCTTTATGATCCTCGGCGGCGGGATTGGTCGGCGCGGTTGCTGGAGGGCGTGGGGTTGACGTCGGGGCAGTTTCCGCCTTTGGTTGTCTCGGGCACGCGCCTGGGGCCGTTGCGTGCGGAGGTGGCTCGGGAGGTGGGTTTGGAGGGGGTGGAGGTGATCGCGAGTTGTTCGCACGACACGGGGGCGGCGGTGGCGGCGGTGCCGGGTGAAGGGGAAGGGTGGGCGTATCTGAGTTCCGGGACGTGGTCGCTGATGGGGGTGGAATGGCCGGAGCCGGTCATCACCGCGGCCAGTCGCGAGCTGAACTTCACCAACGAGATGGGCTTCGGCAACACCGTGCGGCTGTTGAAGAACTTGAGCGGGCTGTGGCTGGTGCAGGAGTGTCGGCGCGCCTGGGCCAAGGAGGGGATGGACTACGATTATGCGACGCTGACGCGGATGGCGGCGGAGGCGCCGCGGTTTGGGTCGCTGGTGAACCCGGCCGATGCGCGGTTCCTGGCCCCGGATGGCATGCCTGAGCGAATGGCGGCATGGTGTCGGGAGACCGGGCAGCCGGCGCCATCGACCCCGGGCGCGTTTGTGCGGTGCGCGTTGGAGAGTCTCGCCCTGCTCTATCGCCACACCTTGGGCCAGATCGAGCGGTTGATTGGGCGGACCGTGGATCGCCTGCACATCGTGGGCGGGGGCAGCCGCAACGCCTTGCTGAACCAATTTGCCGCCAACGCCCTGCAGGTGCCGGTGTTGACGGGGCCGGTCGAGGCGACGGCGGCGGGCAACATCCTGGTGCAGGCCATTGCGCTCGGCCATGTCCCCTCGCTGGCGGCGGCCCGCGCTGTGGTCCGGGACTCGATGGAAAGCGGCCGGGTCGAGCCGGGTGACAAGGCGGCGTGGGAGGAGGCTTACGCCCGCTTTCGGAGCCTGCTCGGTGAGTTATGAATGATGATTTATGGTTTTAAAACTCTTGGTTGCAGATCGCGGATGGGTCATGCGCCCACTTCCTTACAGTCTCACCGCTTCACGGCCTCACTTCCTTCCAGATTCACTGACCCACTGACTCACTGACCCACTGAGCGCCGCGCAGGTCCTCCAGGGTGATGTCCCGGACGGTGGGGCGGACGAGGTCGGCCAGGCACAAGTGTTCCGCGGGGAAGGTCTGTGCCACCGCCACGCAGCGCATGCCGGCGGCCTTGGCGGCCTGAATGCCATTGACCGCATCCTCGATCACGGTGCACTCCGCGGGGGCGAGGCCGAGTCGGCGGGCGGCGGCGAGGAAGAGGTCCGGGGCGGGCTTTTTGTGAGGCGCATCCTCGGCGCTGACGACCGCGTCCCAGGTGGACGGAGGGAGTTCGATCTTGAGCAGATTGGCCTCGATTTTGATGAGGTCGGCGCTTGAGGCGACGGCGGTGCGGAGTCCCGCCGCTCGGCAGGCCAGGACGAGTGCTCGCGCACCTGGGAAGGCATGGAGTTGGGTGGGCACCAGGCCGAGATAGACCTCGTAGGTGCGTTTCTTGGCCGCCTCGATGTCCAGCGTCACGCCGTGTTTCTCGGCCACGCCGCCCAGGTAGCGGTTTTCGCCCGTGCCGACGAAGGGCAGGAAGTCGTCGGGGTGGACCGTCACACCTCGCTCGCGGAACATGGCGACGGCGGCCGCGTTGATGAGCGGTTCCGAATCGGTCAGGACGCCGTCCATATCGAAGATGACGGCCCGGAGGGGGGTGGCGGGGAGATGGGTCATGGGGTGACGCAGGGGATTGGCATGGTGGGCAGATCCTGCCCGGAGCGCGCGGGGAAGGGCGAGTTTTTCCTCTTTTCCTGCGCGCGGAAAGATTTTTCTTGTCATCGGCGGCGTGGGTGTCCCATGTTGGGGGCGCAGTTTACACAAGGAGTAACTGACCCGAACCACGCGGGGGCTGGTGCTTTCCGCGAGGGCGGGAGATCCAACAACAAGGAAGGTCTATCAACAACCCCCCATCCGTTCTATGAAACGTACCCTCGCTGTGGCCGCCACTCTGGCGTTCACCTGTCCGGCTGTCTGCGCTCAACTGATCGTCTACAGCTTCACCGGCGCCGCCGGCAACGAACTGCTGCTGCCGCCCGACGCCCAACCGGCCCACGCGGTGGCCAGCCCGATGTCCCGCGGTCCTGGCCTGGCCCCCAGCGCGAGCGCCGACACGTTTTCCGCCTCCGGATTCACGACCGGCGGTGTCCTCGATCCCAGCGACTATTACACCTTTACGGTCACGCCAAACCCTGGCTACGAGATGACGTTGACCGGCCTGGAATTGGACGAGCGACGTTCAGGCACGGGCATTCGGAACTGGCTGATTCGTTCGAGCCTGGATGGGTTCAGCCTCGACCTGCAAGTCTTCTCGGTGCCGGACGACACGGCCACTCGGGTCAACCAGGGGTTGGTGCTGGGGCCCAGCTTTGCCGCGCTCGCCGGGCCGGTGGAGTTCCGCCTTTACGGGTTTGGCGCGGAGAGTCTGTCCGGCACGTGGCGGATCGACAATCTCGAGGTGGCCGGTTCGATCACGCCGGTGCCTGAACCGGGCACGTGTGCGCTCATGTTCGGCGCGGGCTTGCTGGGCTTCGCCTGGTGGCGGCGCTGCGGTTCGGCCTAGCCGCCGTTGAGGGCCGCGCGTCCCCTCTCCCAAACACCCTCCCCTTGACCCGTCACCCCTCACCCCGTCCCTCCCCCCAACCGTTTCCAGCGCAGCGCTGGCTCAAGTTGGGGGGAGGGCGAGATCGAAGAATCCTCTCCTTCGTCACGCCTGGCCAGAAGCGAGAATCGCCTCCGGCAAAACCCGAAGTCATGTTTGCACGGACCCCCAGAAGCAGGAGCGGCGTTTCAGCCTTCAGGGGCAGCGCTGCCGGCCTTGATCCAGGCCTCGTTGAAGTGAGCATGTTTGATCGACTTGTGGGCACGCCGGCCTTGCGCGTCCTTGGGGAGGTCGGCGCGTCCCGAGAAGTGGCTATAGGACACGTGGAGGGTGCCGTCGTGGGCTTGGATGATCGAGGGATAATGGTAGGAACCGGCTTCGGGTCCCGGCGGGTCGAATTCCAGATGGCGCATCCAGGGCCAGTGACGGCCTTCGTCCTCCGACAACCAGACGGCCAGGCTATGGCGGCCGGTTTCGGTGTCGTTCCCGACGATCACCCAATGCCCGTTGCGGAGGCGGAGGAGTTCGGAGCCGGAACCTGGGTTGGGCAGGGGGCTGTCGGTGACGTCGCTCCAGGTCTCGCCGCGGTCACGGGATTCGGCCTGGAGGAGGCGTTTCGGGGGAGGTCCGTTATCGCGCATGACGGTATAGAGGGAGCCGTCTTGGCGCTGGGCGATGCTGGGTTGGATATTGCCGGCGCCGATCAGGGGACGGCTCGTGTGCCAGGTGGCGCCCCAGTCGTCGGTGATGGCCATGAGGGAGAAGGAGAAGCCGTCATGATAGAGCGGGACGATCAGGCGCTGGGCGTCGAGGACAAACGGGTGGGCGCGGGTCATCCAGCCGAGGCGGCGATAGAGTGTGTTGGTGCTGTGGTCGCGGCTGGCGGCCAGGAACTCGTCGGCTTCGCGGCGTTGTTGGGGGGAGAGGGGGAGTTGATCCACGAGGGTGGCCATGGCTGGGAGGACTCGTTGGACCTCGGTTTCGAACTCGGGTCCTGGGGTGACGTGGAGGACACCCTGGAACTCCCAGCGGGGGGCGGTGGGGTGGCGGTAGTCGGAGGCGATCTGGTATTTCATCAGGGCGCTTTCCCAGCGGTTGGCCAGGATGGTGGGCCACAGGAGCCAAAGTCGGTTCCTGGGGTCGATGAACATGGCGCAGTTGGTATCGGGGTAGCCCGGGGTATCGGCCAGCGTGATGCGTTCGCTCCACTGGCGCGTCCCGCGCTTGAGCCAGGCGCCTTCGATCTTCACGTCGTCGGCCGTGCGCTCGCCCGAGCCATGGAACCAACACACCAGGAGGTCACCGCCAGGCGCTTCCACGATGCAGGAGCCGTGGTTGTGCCAGCCTTCCGGCGGGAAGAGGAGTTCGGCCGTGTGGAAGGGGTCCGAGGGGGCGGGAGCGGCGGCGGCGGCGCCGGCGACCAGGAGGGTTCCCAGGAGGGCCAGGCGGAGGGGGCCCGAGGCGGGGAGGAGGGAGCGGGGTTGCATGGGGGAATGCTAGGGGAGGGACGGCGCTGTTGGCCACTGGAAAGCGGGGCGACGGGGGCGGGGAGGTTCTGGGCTTGTCATTGGGTGGGGGGAACGGGAAGGTAACCGCGGCGATGAACGACAGCTTTCGGCAACGGTTGGCCTATCGGTTGCTCGAGTATCCGTTCCTGCGGATGATGGTGCTCGATGTGCGGTTGCCGCTTATCCTGGGGCTCCTGGGCCTGGTCCTTCTCCTTGTGCCGGTCAGTTTGCTGAAGGTCTGGCGGACCACGCCGGAGGGTTTCTTGCCGGTGGTGCGAGTCAGCCTGTTAGACATGGGGCAAGCCTGGTCGTTGCGGCGGTCGGCGCTGGAGGAGGCGGGCAAGGGGAAGTGGGAGACGGCGTTGGTCTGTTGGGAGGCAGCGGCGGCTAATAACCCTGGGGATCCGAATTTGGTGCGCGGGTATCTCGAGCTGATGGCCACCCTGAGCCCGGATCCTGGATTGTTGGAGCGTGCTGCCGGGCGCGGCTTCTGGCTGCTGCACCTGACGCAGACCAACGCCTCCGACTTGGCCCTGGTGGGGCGGACGCTGGGCAAGCTGGGTCTGCCGGAAGACCTGGTTGGGTTGCTGGCCCAGGGGGCCGGGAAGCTTCCCGCCGACTTGGAATTCCTGTATGCCCAGGCGCTCTTCGAGTTGGGGCGGGTGGACGAATTCACTCGCCATTGGAGCCTGGTGCGTGCGCGTTTGGTGGCGACCATCCCGCCGGAGGAGGTCGCGTTCCACGACACGCTGTTGCGTGCGACCACCGGGACGGAGGCGGAACGGCGCGAGAGCCTGGCGCAGTTGCGAGCCATGGCGACGCGATCGCCGCGGCCGACGGAAGGGGGGCGGGCGCTCTTGATGGTGGCGGCTCACCAGCGCAACGGGCCGGTGGTGGAGGAAGCCCTCGGGTACTTGATCGCCCAGCGGGCGGATGCCTTGAAAGACCACCTGGTGGCGTGGCGCGCCCTGATGGCCCTGGGTCGGGCCGAGGAGGTCCGGCCGTTGGTCACGGCTTGGTCGTTGCCCCCCCAGCACGCCCGGGAAGCCCTCCAACTCGTGCAGGTTCGCCTCGAGCTCGGGTTGCGGGAGGCAGCGGTGGCGGCCTGCGAGGACGGGGTGACGCGCCTGGGCGGGTCCGCCGACCTTTGGTACACCTATGGCGTCCTGCTCCTGGAACTGCGGCGATGGGAGGAACTGCGGCGGGTGGCGGTCCGGATGCGGGTGGCGGAGGAGACGGGCAACAGTCTGACCGGGCTCTCCTATTTTCTTGAAGGCCGGGCGGAGCTTGGGTTGGGGCACTTGGACCAGGCGCAGATGTCCTTCCAGGCGGCGGCGGCGGCCACGTTCCCCAATCCGCGCTGGGGGCAGGCGGTGGCGGCCGGGCTGCTGCAGCTGCGTCAGGCGAAGGAATGCCTGGAGATCCTGGACAAGATTCGGGAGTCATTTCAGGACAACGCGGGTTATTGGATGATGGTGTTCGAGGCGGCCGACCTTCGCAAGGACGCCGTGCGGATGAGGGACGCGGCGGCCCGGGCCTACGCGCTCCGGCCGGAGGACCCGGTCGTGATGAACAACTATGCGGCGTCGTTGTTGATTTTGCGGGAGCAGCCCGAGCTGGCCGCCAAACTGACGCTGGCCATGCTGTCGCGGCATCCAGGCACCCTCGAACCCGTGGTTAATCACGCGGCGGCCCTGCTGCTGAATCGCCGAGTGGACGAGGCGGACCGCTTATTGCGGAGGGTCGAGGCCAGTCGCCTGTCGCCCCAGCAGTCGACCCTCTTCTATTTGGACCGGTTCGAGGTGGAATTGGAGCAGGGCGCGTTCGCCGAGGCGCGGCTCAGTGCTTCCCGGGTGCGGGTGGAAGATCTTTATCCTCCCCAGAGGATCTGGTTCACCAATGCCCTGGGTCGATTGCCCGCTGGGCCGGATTGAGAGGTGCAAGAGTGGACCGACACGGGACCGTTCGTCTCCGCCTGCCCCTCCTCCGCTTTCTGGCCCTCTCCTCCGTCGGACGGAGGCGAGGGAGTCTTGAACGGTGTCAAGCCGAGCAACCTCCCCATCAGCAATTCTCATTTTGAGAAAAGGAGCCATCCGCTCCCCGTCTCTCCCCGCGCCTCGGCTCCCTTCTGCTACAGAAGGGGCGGGGAGAACGTGGCCAGAGGCCGGGCGAGGGGCTGTCCGGGTTTCCGAATGAGCATCGCTGCCCTCCCGACTGCAGAGACACGGCTTAGGTATTCATCGACTTGTTCCTGCTTTTGGAGTAACTCGTATGGAAGGCTGGCGTTGGATGAGTCAGGATGATGATGGCGGTGTCCGTTGCTCCTCACGGTTCAACTCCTGCAGTCCGGCCGCCGATATCATCTCTCTATGCGGCTCATGCGTTGCTTTCTCGCCGCGGTTGGCCAACTGCTGGCCGTCTCCCTCTCCGCACAGAACCCCAACTGCCTCCCGCCGCCAGGCGGTTTGGTTGGGTGGTGGCCCGGAGACGGCCAGGCACGGGATCTGGTGGGAACGAGTCATGGGGCGATCGACGGGGCTGTGCGGTTCGCCCCGGGTCAGGTGGGGCAGGCGTTTTGGTTCGATGGAGCCAATAGCGCGGTCGTCATTCCTCGGTCACGCCTGACGGATTTGGGCGCGGGCGCCGGGTTGACGATCGCGGCTTGGCTCCAGCCTGCGGCCGACCATCTCTGCATGTGGATTGGCTGGTCGGAGAACGAGGGGGGCTACGGGCCCTATGGCTACCTGACGGGATGGAACCGCAACTCCATTTACTTCAACCTGGTCGATACCGGCGGGAACGGCCATGTGATCGAGTCCCCCGCCGACACGGTGGTGTTGGGCGAGATCCAGCACATCGCGGCGACCTACGATCAGGCCTCGGGCCAGGCGGTCATCTACCGGAACGGAGTGCCGGTCGCCAGTGCGGATCTTGGCCACTTCAGGGTCGCCACGGACCAGCGGATTGTCCTGGGCCGGCAGCCGCCGGACTGGGCTTACGAGGGAATGCTGGATGAGCTGCTGCTCTGCGATCGGGCGCTGGCTCCGAACGAGATCGCCGCCATCGTGACTGCGGGGCAAGCCGGGTTGTGCAAGCCGGTCTGCACGTCGCGCCCCGAGGGTCCTGGGTCGTGGTGGCCTGGGGATGGCCACCTCTACGATGTGGCGGGGACCAATCATGGTCGGGCGGGATCGGCGGTGAGCTTTGTTCCCGGGCCTGTCGGCCACGCCCTGAGCTTCGTGAACTCGCCGGAAAGTTACGTCGAGTTTCCGAACGATCCTCTGTTTCAGCCGACTGACCATCAACTCACGATCATGGCGTGGGTGAAGCCCGATTTTGGTCCTGCGGCAGGGGTGATCGACACCGTGCTGATGAAGCGCGACGCGTGCGGTTCGCCCTACTCCTACGCGCTGTGCATCGTCAAGGGCTTCCCGGATTATCCCTATGGCGTCTTCGGACTCGGCATGCCGCCGCAATTGGATTTCATGTATTCGACCGAGCGCATCCCGGACGACGGCCGGTTTCACCATATTGCGGCGACCTACAACGGCAATCGGCCGAACGGCAATTGCGTGTTGTACCTGGATGGACGCGTTGTGGGGGGCGGGGACGGGCCCGGGGCCATCCCGGTGACGGGCGCCGGGCCGGTCATGGGGAGGCACGCCGAGTGCGGCTACTACAGCACCGCCGCGATGGACGAGGTGATGTTCCTCGGACGCGAATTGGGTGCGGCGGAGATCCAGGCGGTGGTGGCGGCGGGCACGGCGGGCGTCTGCAAACCGCCGGTCGTGCTGGAGGATCTCCAACCGCTGAGCCAGACCCGGGCGGTGGGAGGCCGGGCTCGCTTCGATCTAAGGACAGCCGGCCCGGTGCAGTTGCAGTGGCGGCGCAACGGCTTGGTAGTGGCGACGAACGACACCGGCTCCCTGGAACTGAGCAACGTTCAAATCACGGACGCCGGGCAATATGACGTGCTGGCCCGCAGTGAATCCTCGGTCCTGTTGACCAGCCGCCAGGTGAGCCTGAAGGTGGTGGACCGGGATGTGCGCCATGCTTGTCTGGCGGGCTGGTGGCCTGGCGAGGGCGACGCGAACGACGCGCTCGGATTCCTGGACGGCTCGGTGCAGGGCGCCGCGGGCTTCACCAACGGCATCCTCGGCTGGGCCTTCCATCCCAACGGCGGCTCTGTGGATTTGGGACGCGGGCCCGCGCTGGACAGCTTCACCGTGGCGTTATGGGTATGGGTTGACCCGTTGCTCAACGTGGGGGAACAGCGGGTGATCAGCCACGACAACTACACGCTCCCGGGGGCGCGCAAGGCCTTCATGCTCAAGTCGACCAGCGGGGCCAACGTGGGCCGCGATGGGGTGCCCTTCTTCGAAATCGGCGGTCTCACCGGCTGGCAGGGACTCGCCGCACGCGACGCCTTGAGCGCTGGCTGGCATCACCTGGCGGGAGTGCGCCATCTGTCCCCGAACCCCGGGCGATTGGAACTATACGTGGACGGAGTCCGAGTCGCCTCGGCCGACCTGACGGTGACCGACACGATCGATTCGGACGTGTCCACGGTGCTCAGCGGGGTGAGCCAGGCCCAGTTGATCGAGCCGTTCCACGGGCGCCTGGACGAAGTGGCCATCTTCCGTTGCGCGTTGTCGGAGGTTGAAATCGCCGCGTTGAATGCGCTCACCCCCGCGCCGGACCTGGTGGTCGAGCAGGTGTCCGCGCCATCGAGCGGCCTCTTTGGGGAAGCGATGGAGATCACTTGGACCGTGCGCAACCGTGGCGTGACCTCCGTGATCGCGCCGTGGACGGATCGTTTGTGGCTTGGCACGGGCACGAGCCCGGAGCAGGCACGAGTGCTGGTGGATGTTCCAACGACCAATGCCACGCCGCTGGCGGCGGGTGCGGCTCATTCCCGGTCGGCCACCGTGCGGCTGCCGCTCGACCATGGACTTGCACCCGGGCCCTTCCACCTCGGGGTCACCGCCGATGTGCACGGCCAGGTGCGCGAGGCGCGTGAGGACAACAATGTTGCGGCCAGCGACGCCATCGGACTCGAGCGGCCAGCGCTGCCGGACCTGGCGGTGACGCAGGTGAGCGGGCCAACCACCAGCGCGGCGTCCCAGCGGATTGACCTGGTTTGGACCGTGACCAATCGCGGCCCGGCCGTCGCGTCCGGTCCCTGGGTGGACGCGATCTACCTCGCCCGCGATGCCAGCGGCACCGAGGCGCAACTCCTGGGCGAGGTGGCGTTCGCGGGCTCGCTGGCGGCGGGCGCGGCGGCGACGATCACCCAGCAGGCGACGATGCCGTCACGGGTGTCCGGCGATCGTGTCCTGATCGTGAAGAGCGACGCGCGCGACCAGGTGTTCGAGTCGGACGACGCCAATAACGAGCGGGTGAGCGGGACGATCACGCTGCTGCCGCCGCCGCGGCCGGACCTGACGCTGGTGGATCTCCGCGCGCCCGGCACGATTCACCCGGGCGAAATCGTCACCGTGTCGTGGTCCGCGACCAATCAAGGCGGCGCCCCCGCGTCCGCGCCGTGGACGGAGTCGATTTACCTGGCGCCGGCTGGGGACGCGAGCGCAGGGATGGCCGTGGGGAACCTGGGGGTGGGCGAGGCGCTGGCGGCTGGATCTTCGGTGACACGGACGCAGCAGGTAAGCATTCCGAGCCTGCCCGCCGGCGCGTGGCGTTGGGGCGTGTTCATCGATAGCGGCGGCCAACTGGCGGACGAACAGGTCAAGACCAACAACCTCGTGTTTGGAGCGGACTCGGCGCAACTCCAACCCGCGCTGGTTCTTTCCCTGTCGCCTTCGGAGATCGCGGAGGACGCATCCCATCCCGCGGTGCAGGGTGCCGTTCAGCGTAATGGCGACCTGACGCAGGAGTTGACCGTGGCGCTGGGGTTCAGCGATCCCTTCACGCTCGCGGGCCCAACCAACGTCGTGATTCCCGCCGGCCAGGCCACGGCCTCGTTTGCCGGCACGGTGATTCGCAACGGCGTGGTCGAGGACGGGCGGACGGCAATCGTCCAGGCCAGTGCGCCCGGCTATGTTCCTGCCCGCGCCACCGTGAAGGTTCTGAACACCGACGTGCATCGGTTGGTGCTGCGGTTGGAGACCGACACGCTGGCTGAAGGCCGGCCCACGCTGGCCTCGGTGGTGCGCGACGAGGCGAGCGCCGATCCGTTGCTGGTGCGGATTCGGGCCTCGCATGCGCGGCAGGTGCTGGTGCCCGACACGGTGACCATCCCGCCGGGTCAGACCTCGGCCAGTTTCAGCGTCTTGGCGGTGGAGGACCCTTGGATCGAGGCGAACGAATCCTACACGGTCACGGTGACCGCCACCGGGTTGCTCTCGGGCACGGCTACGGTGGCCGTGGTGGACAACGATCGCCCTGCGCTGCGGGTGGACCTTCCGTTCGCCTCGCTGGGCGAAGGGGACGGCCTGCGGTCGGCCACGGTGGCTCGCGACGCGCCGGGGCCGCAAGCCGTGGCGGTGGCGTTCGAGGCCAGCCACCCCGATCGGCTCTGGCTGCCGGAACGCGTCACGATCCCAGCCGGTGAAGGCTCGGCCTCGTTCCCGCTCCTGGCCGTGGACAACTCGATGGTCGACGGCAGCCGCCAGGTCGAACTCCGCGCCTGGGTGCTGGATTCCGTCAGCGGTGAACCTCTCCCACCGGCGGTGACGAACGCCGTGCAGGTGGCTGACAATGACGGGCCGAGTTTGGCGCTCACGACGGCGCAGGGGATTGTGGCTGAAGGGTTGGCGGTTGCGACGATCGGCACCGTGACGCGCAACACGACGGCGAACGAGGACCCGTTGGTGGTCGCCCTTCGGTCCAGCGACCCGACCGAGGCCACCGTCCCCGCTGAAGTCAGCATTCCGGCCGGCCAGGCTTTCGCGTCGTTCGACGTCACCACGGTGCAGGACGGCCTGGCGGATGGCAGTCAACGCGTCATCGTCGAGGCGAGCGCCGCGGGCTTCAACGGCCGATCCACCGCTCTCGTCGTCTCGGATCGGGATCTGCCGGACCTGGTGGTGGGCGGTTTCGCGGCCCCGGCGACTGGCGTGGCCGGGGAGAGCGTGACCGTTTCGATGAGCATTACCAACCAGGGCCTCTCGAGCGTTCAGGGACCGTTTGACCAGTGGCTCTTCCTCTCCGCCGACCCGGTGCGGAGCGACGACGACCTGTTTCTTGGTTCGCGCACGTTGGTCGGCACGCTGGTGGTGGGGGCGTCGGCCGAGTTCACGACCGGCTTCACGCTGCCGGATCGGCCGGGTCAGTACTGGTTGATCGCTGTCGCCGATGTGGGTCAACGCGTCGAGGAAACCCTCGAGGAGAACAACACCGCCGTGTCCCCGGCGCCCCTGGTGGTTGCCGCGGCCTACCTCGTCACCGTGCAGGCGTCGGTGGAAACGGCGCTGGCGGGGACGGCGGTGGGGCTGCAGGGCCAGGCGACTCGGGCTGGGGGCGGGCCGGCCGCGTTCGAACCGGTGAACGTCCACGTCCTGACGCGCGGCACGGTGCGGTTGTTGAGTGCCACGACGGGGGCGGACGGGACGTTCGCGGCGGTGTTCCAGCCGTTGCCGGGGGAGGCGGGCGTGTTCCAGATTGGCGCCGGGCATCCGGCCGACCCGACGGTGGGGGTGCAGGACGAGTTTGTGTTGCTGGGCATGCGGGCGACGCCCGACGCGCTGAGTGCCCGGTATGAGGCCATGAGCGTGCACACGAACCAGTTCACGCTGGCCAACCTGTGCGACCGTCCGCTCACCGGCCTGGAAGCTGCGGTGGAGGGCGTCGGCACCAATCTGCAACTGACCTTGCAGATGCCGACCTCGCTCGCCGCCCAGGCGAGCGAGGTCGTCCGCTACACCCTTCGCGTGGGTGACGACTCCGTGCCGAGCAGCGACATCCGCGTGCGGCTTTCGAGTCTCGAAGGGGCCACGGCGGACTTCGCGATGGCGGTGCGCGTCCGGCCGGCCCGGGTGGAATTGGTGTCCAACCCGGGTTATCTCCGGGACACCATGTTGCGCGGGCGCCAACGGTTTGTGCGCTTCGAGGTGATCAACACCGGCGGGGTGGCGTCCGGCGATCTGGATGTGCTCATTCCGGACACAGGATGGCTCGCCGCCGTCTCGTCCCCGCGGCTGACGTCCCTGGATCCCGGGCAGCGGGCGGTGGTTGAGCTGGCCCTCACGCCGCCCGCGGATCTCAAACTCGGCCCCTTTACGGGCTCGCTGGCTGTGTCGGGACCGAATGCGACCCTGTCGGTGCCTTTTGAATTCACGGCGGTTTCGGACGAGTTTGGCGCGCTCCTGGTGTCGGTGGCCGACGACTTCACCTACACGGCGGACGGTGCGCCCAAGGTGACCAACGCGGTGGTCGTGTTGACCGATCCGGTGACCGGCCAGATTCTGGCCACCGCGGGCAGCGGCCCGACGGGCGAAGCGCTGATCCCGAACCTGCCCGAGGCCCACTACAACCTGGCAGTGCGGGCCGCCGGCCACGGCGAATTCGTCTCCACCTTCCTCCTCTCGCCAGGCCGGACCAATCGTCTCCGCGCCTTCCTCCCCCGCCAGTTCGTCAGCTACTCGTGGAACGTCGTGCCCATCGAGGTCGAGGATCGCTACGAGTTCGAAATCGAGGCTAAGTTCGAGACGCATGTGCCGGCGCCCGTGGTGACGGTGGAACCGGCCTCGTTCGATTTGAGTTCGGTGGGGGACGACATCGGCCAGGTCAACGTGACCCTCGCGAACCAAGGCCTGATCGCCGCCCGCGATGTCCGCTTCACCGTCCCGAGCGATCCGCGCTGGCGCATCACGCCGCTCCTGGAGACCATCGGCGACCTGCCCGCGCTCAGCTCGGTGGTGGTGCCGGTGATGCTGGAGAGACTGCCGGCGGTGGGTGCGGATGCGGTCGCGCCGCCGCCGGGCGATTCCGGCGGCGTCTCCATCCCGATGGGCGGCGACTGCTATATCAACATCAGCCTGGGCTGGTGGTATCCCTGCGGTCCGGAAACGCGGTCGCTCTATGTCCCGCTCATCTTCCTCAACCCGTCGCCCGGCTGCAACAAGCGGACGGTAGAGTGGACGCCCCCGCCCCCGCCGCCGCTGCCGCCGCGCCTGACCAATCAGATCGAAATCGTCAAGCGGATCGAGATCATCGACGAGATCCCGTGGCCGGAGGACGACGTGGACGTCAGCTTCCAGCCTCCGGATTTCGGCTGGTTGCGGAGCTTGGTCTGCAGTCCGTGTTTCCACGCCCTCCTCAAGTGCGGGATCGACTTCGGCGAACTGTTGTCGGAGGGGGCCGAGTGTGCGAGCGACGGCTACGCCTGTTTGAAGGGTTTGGCCGGGCTCAAGTGGACGTGGTCCTCCGTGGGGGCCGCGGCCTGGAATTGCGCGAAGGCGGCGGGGAAATGCCTGGAACGGGCCAAAAAGCGCTACAAAGAGGTGGACCCCTACTTCAAGGCCATCGATTGCCTTGGGGGACTGGCCGAGGGCTGCCTGGGCGTCAAGCTGGGGGATGACGACGATCCGCCGGGCCTCGCCCGGTCGCCGGAGCCGATCAGTCCAGCCGAGGCGATGCTGCGGGAATACTACCGGCGCACGACCCGGGTGGTGAACCAATCGCTGGCCTACTTCGGCGATCCGGCCTGGCTGCAGGTGATCGACACCGCCAGCCTCGGGACTTGGCTCGAGGCGTTCAACGGGGCGCAGGAATCGACCTCGGATCAGGCCGATTGGGTTTCGGAGCCCGAGCGCGCGGCGTTGCTGGCGCTGCCGTTGCCCCCGCCCCTGACCCCTGCCCAGGCCGCCGCGTTCCTCGACCGCTGGAATCGCACGCTCGATTACTGGCAGCGCGATTGGTTCCGGGCCGCTGACGTGGCGCCGGGCGCCGACACCAACTTCCTGGCGCTCGACGTCTGGACCAATGTCGTGGGGCAGGCGGCGGTCGCCTTCGCGGCCAGTGCCCAGGAAGGGTTCCCGCTCATCCTCGATGGCCTGGCCTACGCGCGGGAGCGATACCTCGAGGAACAGGAGCAGGGGTCGGCCGGGACCTGCGCCAAAGTGAGCCTCAAGCTGCAGCAGAGCATGGCCATCACACGGACCGCGTTCGAAGGCACCTTGGAGATCAACAACGGCTCGGGATCCCGCCTCACCAACATCCTCGTCACCCTCGACATCCGCGGGCCGGCCGGCGAGGTGGCCAACGATCGCTTCGGCATCCGCGAACCCCGTCTGATCGGGCTCTCGGCCGTGAACGGGTCCGGCGCCCTGGCGGACGGCCAGGTGGGCCAGGCCGTCTGGGTGTTCCTGCCCACGCGCGCAGCCGCTGCCTTTGAACCCGCCCGCTACACCATCGGCGGCCAGGTCACTTACGTCCAGGATGGCTTGACCGTCACGCAGCCGCTGTTTCCCGTGCCCATCCAGGTCCTGCCCGACCCGCTCCTGGCCGTGAAATACTTCTGGCCGCGCGACGTGGACAGCGACGATCCCTTTACGCCGGAACGCGAGCCGGCCGTGCCTTTCGCCCTCGGCCTGCTCGTCGCCAACGAAGGCCAGGGCGCGGCGCGAAACGTCCGCATCAGCTCAGGCCAGCCTGAGATGGTGGACAACGACAAAGGCCTGCTCATTGACTTCCAGCTCGTGGGCAGCCAAGTCGGCACGAATGCGGTGACGCCCTCGCTGAACGTCGATTTGGGAGATCTCGCGCCGGGTGGCACGGCGGTGGCAGCCTGGTGGATGACCGCCTCGCTGCGGGGTCGTTTCGTGGATTACCGAGCCTCGTTCACCCACGTGGACGCGCTGGGCGACAGCAACCTGTCCCTCGTCGATCGCGTGGAAACCCACGAACTCACCCGCGTTGTCCGGGCCGACCGCCCGGGAGACGACGCGGCGCCGGACTTCCTGGCCAACGATGGCTTCGACTTGCAGCACCTGCCGGACACGCTGCACCTCAGCCAAGGAGGGGCGCTGGAAGTCGGTCTGTTCACCAACGCCGCCGCCGACGGTTCCCCAAGCCCGGCGGACTTGAGCATCGAGCTGAGCGCGACCGCGCCGGCGGGGTGGGGGTATCTGCGTCTGCCGGATCCCGCCGCTGCGGCCTACCGGCTCGTCCGCGTCCTGCGGTCGGACGGCCGCGTGGTGCGGTTGGCGGACAACGTCTGGCGCACGCAGCGCGTGGTTCGGCAGGAGGGCGAAGCGCCGGTGGAGGAACGCTGGCTTCACCTGCTTGATTTTGGCGGGACGGGCCTCTATACGCTCACCTACGAAGCGCCAGCCGCCCCGGACCTGATCGCACCGAGCAGTGCCGTCGACCCGCTCCCGGCCAACAGCCGCGAGGTCATCCCGGTGCGCTGGTCGGGGCAGGACAACGGGGGAAGCGGGCTGGCTTGGTTCGACGTGTTCGTGTCGGTCAACGGCGGTCCGTGGTTGCCGTGGCTGGAGCGGACGTCGCTTCGCGGGGCCGTTTACGAAGGGGTTTTGGGCCAGCGCTATGCCTTCCGCTCGCTCGCCACCGACTTGGCCGGCAACCGCGAGGTTCGTCCGGACACCGCTGATGCCACCACGGTGGTGTCCCTCCGGAACCTCGCGCCGACGCTGAACTCCAGCCCGAATCAAGACGTCGACGAAGGCGGTTCCGTCACGTGGATCGCCGTCGCGGAGGACGCCGACGGGCCGGTTGGGCGTCTGGTTTACAGTCTGGATCCGGGCGCCCCGGCCAACGCCACCATCGATCCGTCCAC
>CAZVRY010000047.1:0-32785 GCA_964629545.1 uncultured Verrucomicrobiota bacterium
GGGGGGGGGGGGGGGGGGGGGGGGGGGGGGTGTGGGGGGGGGGGGGGGGGGGGGCCCACCGGGGGGGGGGGGGGCCGGTGGTGCTTTATCCCGCGTCGGCGTCGGCGTCGGAGGCGTTGGCGGCGCGGGAGGTGCGGCGGTATGTGTATTTGCGGACGGGGGCGTTATTGGAGGTGGCGGTGGCGAAGGACGAGTTGGCGGGGGCGGGGGGGATTCTGGTGGCGCAACGGGACTCGCCGCTGGTGGGGGAGGCGTTGGGGCATTCGACGGCGTGGCAGACGGCGCGGGGGTTGGGCGCGGGGGAGCATTTACTGAAGACCGTGGAGGTGAGGGGGCGGCGGTGGGTGGTGCTGACGGGAGGGGATGGTCCGGGCACGTTGTATGCGGCCTATCGTTTTGCCGAGCATTGGGGGGTGCGGTTCTACCTGCATGGGGACGTGGTGCCGGATGGGCGGGTCGATTTCCAACTGCCGATGTTGGATGAGCGGCAGGCGCCCCTGTTCGCGTTGCGGGGGATTCAGCCTTTCCATGATTTTCCCGAGGGCCCGGACTGGTGGAATCGGGACGATTACTTGGCGGTGATGTCGCAGTTGCCGAAGCTGCGGATGAACTTTTTCGGGTTGCACACGTATCCGGAGGACCGGCCGAACGCGGAGCCGACGGTATGGATTGGCCGGGCGGGGGACGTGGGGTCCGGGGGCCGGGTGCGGTTTGCCTACCCGGCCAGTTATCAGAACACGCTGCGGGGGAATTGGGGGTATGAGCGGAAGGAGACGAGCCGGTTTGTCTTTGGGGGGGCGCAGTTGTTCGAACGGGACGCGTTTGGGCCTGACGTGATGGAGGGGCAATGTCCGCAGCCGCAGACCCCGGAGGCGAGCCAGGGGTTGTTCGAGGCGACGGGGCAGATGTTGCGGGAGGCGTTTGCGCAGGCGCGGGCGTATGGGATTCGGACGTGTGTGGGGACGGAGACGCCGCTGGTGGTTCCGAAGCTGGTGCAGGAGCGGCTGCGCGGGGCCGGGGTGGAACCGAGCAATCCGGTGGCGGTGCGGGATTTGTATGAGGGGATTTTCCGGTGGGTGGAGGAGGCGTATCGGCCGGATTACTATTGGTTTTGGACGCCGGAGGGATGGACGTGGGAAGGGACGAAGGAGGAGCAGATTCGGGCCACGCTGCACGACCTGCTGAACGCGGTGGCGTCCCACGAGAAGGTGCGGCCGGGATTCGGGCTGGCGACGTGTGGTTGGGTGCTGGGGCCGCATCAGGATCGGGCGCTGTTCGATAAGGTGTTGCCGAAGGAAGTGGCGTTGAGTTGCATCAACCGCGAGGTGGGGCGGACGCCGGTGGACGCGGGCTTTGCGGATGTGCGTGGCCGGGGGAAGTGGGCGATCCCGTGGCTGGAGGACGACCCGGCGCTGACGATCCCGCAGCTTTGGGTGGGGCGGGTGAGGCGGGATGCGGCGGATGCTTATCGTTACGGGTGTGATGGTTTGATGGGGATACACTGGCGGACGCGGGTGCTGGGGCCGAATGTGGGGGCGCTGGCGCGGGCGGCCTGGACGCAGTCGCCGTGGAATCAGAGGCGGGTGGAGGCGCCGGCGCCGGTTCGGGTGCCGGGGCCGGTGGGTGGAGCCGTCGCCCATTTCCCGGACCACGAGATCGCGGACACCTCCCAGGATCCGGTGTATCAGAGTGTGCGTTACAATGTGTCGGCGTATCAACTGCCGGTCCCGAACGGGCGGTGTCGGCTGGTGTTGAAGTTTTGCGAGCCGCACTACGCGGAGGCGGGAAAGCGGGTGTTTGGGGTGAAGGTGCAGGGGCAGTTGGTGATGAGCGGGTTGGACATTTACGGGCGGGTGGGGCAGAACCGGGCGTTGGATTTCACCTTCGAGCAGGTAGCCGTGACCAACGGTTGGCTCACGGTGGAATTTGTTCCCGAGGTGGAATTCCCGTCGATCGCGGGATTGGTGGTCGAGGCGGGCGATCAGGTCCGGCGGATTAACTGTGGCGGGGCCGCCTGGAGCGAGTACGAGGCGGATTTGCCCGGGCAGGATGCCTGGCGCCCGCCGTTGCCGCGGGTGGACGATTTTTACACGGACTGGGCGGCGAGCGAATTTGGGGCGGAGGCCGGTCCGGCGGCGGCGGCGTTGTTCACCCGACTGGACGGGGTGTTGCCGCGTCCGGCCGATTGGGTGAACGGGCCCGGCGGGATCAAGCCGGATCCGCGTCCGTGGGCGGAGGTGGCGCGGGAGTATGGGTTTGTGGAGGAATTTGAATTACTGCGTCCCCGGGTGAGCGGGCCGGGGAACCGCGAGCGTTTCGAGTATTGGGTGGCGACGCTGCAGTATTTGCGGGCGATGGCGCGGGTGAATTGTTATTGGGCGGAGTATAACCAGGCCGCGGAGGGGGTTCGGGGGATGACGGACGAGGTGGGGCGGCGGGAGCGGGCGGAGGCGGTCTTGTTGCCGTTACGGGTTCGGCTGGTGCGGGCGGTGGGCGAGGTTTATCGGCATTTGCTGGCGCACGTGGGCAATACGGGCGAGTTGGGGACGGTGGCCAACTGGGATCAGCATTTGCTGCCTGGGTTGTTGGAGAAGCCGGGCGTGGAGTTGGCGGGGTGGCTTGGGGGGGCGTTACCAGCGGAGGCGGTGCCTTCGGCGCGTTACGAGGGGCCGACGCGGGTTTTGGTGACCACGCAACGGACGACGTTGGGAGAAGGGGAGCCATTGGACTTGCGGGTGCGGTTGTTGACGGAGGGGGCTCCGCGGGAGGCGGCGGTGTTTCTGCGGCAGTTGGGCAAGGGGGTGTTCACGCGGTTGCCGTTGCCGTTGGTGGCGCGGGGGGTGCATCGGGTGCGCTTGCAGACGCGGGACCCAGGGGCGGATTTCGAGTACTACGTGGAGGTGGTGGACGCCGGGGGGCGCCGGGTGCGATGGCCGGCGACGGCGCCGGGGATGAATCACACGGTGGTGCGGACCGTCGTGCGACCGTAGGGGCGGAGCGGTGCGGACCGCGGGGAGACGAGGAGGGGGAGGACGGGGGACTTCAGGTTTTTGTTTTGGGGTTGGGCTGATCTTGGATTTCGAGGCGGGAGATATGAGCGAAGTCGCAGATGACGAAGGACGCTCCGAAGGCGTGGCCGGGGCCGGAGACGAGGACGACGGCGTCGGGTGCGGCGAGGGCGAAGTCAGGGTGGGAGATTCGGTACGCCTTGCCGTCGTCCATGCAGATGCGAAGGGGGCGGTGGCTCGAGTTTTGGATCAAGGCCTTGACATCCCGCTGTTTCATTCCTGAGAAGTCAGACCAAGGCGGTTCGATGGCAAGGGGCTTGGGTGGGGTCAGGCGAGGTCGGGACGGGCGTCGCGGAGGGCGGGGAAGCCGAGGCGCCACTGGTGGAGGGTGGCGACGGGGAGCCTGGTGGAGAGGACGGCGGGGTGTTCGCCGGCGTCGAGGAGGATTTCGCCCAGTGGATCGAGGACGAGGCTGCGTCCGGGGTAGGAATGGGCTGGGTCCTGGCCGCAGCGGTTGACGCCGATGACGAAGGCTTGGTTTTCGATGGCGCGGGCGCGGAGGAGGGTGATCCAATGGTGGATGCGGGTGGCGGGCCAATTGGCGATGACGGCGAAGAGTTGGGCCCCGCGGCGGACGGCTTGGCGGAAGGCCTCGGGGAAGCGGAGGTCGTAGCAGATCAGGGGGGCGACCTGGAGTTCCTGCCAGGGAAAGAGGGAGATCTGGTCGCCGGCGGCATAATGGAGGTGTTCGCCGCCGAGGGTGAAGGGATGGAGTTTGGTGAAGCGAGTGAGGAGGGATCCCTTGGGGTCGAAGGCCAGGGCCTGGTTGCGGGCCTGGCCGTCCGCGCCGCGGGTGGCCACGCCGGCGACGAGCGTGACGCGGTGCTGGACGGCGAGTTGGCGGAGGAATTGTTCGGTGGGGCCGTTGGCGGGTTCGGCGGTGGAGGGTGCGTTCATGCTAAACCCGGTGGCGAACATTTCCGGGAGGATCACCAGACTATCGGGGGCCGGCGGGGTGGCTTGGAGGGCGGCGGCGGCGCGGTCGTGGTTGGCGCGAGGGTTTTCCCAGACCAGGTCGAGTTGACAGATGGTGACGTGCAAGCGGGTGGAGGGCAGGGCGAGAGAGGTTGCCGGCGCCGGGATGGGGGGGGGCAGGGGGATAGGGACCTTTTGGTTAGGGGGCGGCCGACGACTGCACGCCTCCTGGGGGCACTTCAGCGCGCGTGGTCCAGAGGATGCCGTTGAGGACGAGTCGGCGGAGGTCAGGGTTCTGCCAATGGGCGTGGGCGTGGCCGGCGGTGAAACCGAAGCCGCGACCGCCTTCATCACGTTCGATGGCCCAGGCTACCACGTTAGCGCGTGCGGTGGCGTCGGGGCCGATAGCAAGGAGTGGGGTGAGACGGTCATCATTGGGAATGAACCTGAGGTTGAAGTAGAGTTCGTCGCGGAGTTGAAACGGTTGGATGCCGCGGAGGATGGGGTGGGAAGGGGTGGCGGGAAGGAGCTGGAAGTCGCGGGTTTCGATTTTGGAGAACCACTTGTTGGGGGTATCGCCGCTCTCGTAATCGAAGTAGGCACCGAGCCAGTCGAGGAACCGGTGGCCGCCCTGCTGGGCGGGGAGGAAGAGGGTGTAATGGAGGGCGACGAGGCCGCAACCGCGGCGCATCTGACGCGCGAGCACCCGCAGGCGGTCACCTTCGAGCAAGGGGTGGGCTTTGGGGTCGTGGTCGGCTCCGTCGGAGAAGAGGACGATGGTATCGGCGTCGTCGAGGGTGAGGGGATTGGCGGGCCAGCCTTGGCGGTGGAGTTCGATCGTGAGTTTGGGCGCGTTGGGGGAGGTTTCGAGGGCGCGTTGCAGGAGGGCGAGTCCTTGTTCGTATTCGTGGTCACCGGGGCCGTGGCTTTTGGCGCCGGCGAGGAGGACGATCTTTTTTGGGGGCGCGGCGAATTGGCGGAGGCGGATGCTGCGGATGGCGGTGGAGGTTTGGTAGGTGGCGATGCCGAGAGGGACGTTGTCCTCGATTTCGCCGGGTCGCATGCTGAGGCGGCGGCCGACGGTCCGGAGATCGATGACGCGTTCCTGGTCGATCCAGGCTTCGATCTTGTCGTCGGTGACGCGGACGCGGAGGGTGTAATAGCGGCCGGCGGGGAAGTCCATGAACTTGCTGGTGCCATTTTCGGAGGCGTCCATGCCGTCCACGCTGGAGATGCCGACGAGGCCCCCGCCCCAACCGCCGACGACGAAGGTGCAATTCGTTTCGCGGACGGGGAAGGTGAGGGCGCAGAAGAAGTCGCTGCCGGTGATCTTCTTGGCTTCGACTTCGATTTCGTAGTTCACCCGGGGGACGTCATTGGTCCAGGTGAGGCCGGAGAGGATGGCGCCCATGGGGATGTGGATTTCGCCTTGGACGACCTCGGGTTCGCCGGCGCCGCCGAAGGGGGCGGGTTTCCATCCGGTGAGGGTGGCGCCGTCGAAGAGGGCGCGCCATTCGCCGTCGGCGGGGGCGGCGTGGCAGGGCGCGGGCGTGGCGAGGGTGGCGAGGAGGGTAAGGAGGAGGGGCGGGAGGTTGCGGAGGAGCGAGTTCATAGTGGCGCGCGGACCGAGTTGCGTCTTCAGGAAACGGCAAGTGGGGTAGGAAATCAACTGCGGGTTGAGGGAGGCTGGCCGAGAAACGGCGCTTGCCCGGAGGCGGAGAGGGATTAGAGTGGGGGCGTGCACGATACGCCGCGCGGGGCCGATGGTGAGTTAGGCTGATGGGCGAGGGGATTGAATGCGAGGGGCGCGGGGGTCGTCAGGTTCTGTCACGATAACGCCATGAATGTACGACTTGGGTTTGCGGGCGGGCGCCGCCGTCGGTGGGGGTTGGGCTTTACGCTCATCGAGATTCTTCTGGTTATTGTCATCATTATGATGTTGGCGGCCGCCTTGGTGGCCTTCGTGTTGCCGCAGCAATCCGGTGCGGAGCGGAACACGACGTTGCTCTTGCTCTCTCAGGTTCAGACCTCGCTGGACACGTATCGGATGAACGTGGGGCATTATCCGACGGAGGAGGAGGGCGGGTTGGGGGCGTTGCTGGTGAAGCCGCAGTTTGAGAACGAGCAGCACGCCACGCGGTGGCAGGGGCCCTATCTCAAGCCTGGCACGAAGCTGCTAGACGCCTGGGGGAACCAGGTCGTTTACGAGGTGCAAGATCGGACGACGACGGGGGAGACCAACGCGTTGCCGTATCGGTTGCTGTCGGTGGGGCCGGATGGGCAGCCGGACACGGACGATGACGTCAAGCTGGAGACTGCGGTGGACGCGAATGTGGATTCCCGGAGCGTGCTGGACACGCAGACCCCTCGATGAGCGAAGTCCATGGCGTCTAAGCATTCCCACGGTGGCTTTGCCTTGATCGAGTTGTTGCTCGTGGCGGTGCTGTTGTTGCTGTTCACGAGTGCGGCGGTGGTGAACCTGGCTCCGGTTTGGCAAGGGGCGCGGCTGGAGGAGGGGGTGGGTCAGTTGGAGAGTCTGTTGCGGTTTGCGCGGGCGGAGGCTGCCCAGCAGGGACGGCGGCTGCAACTCTGCGTGCAGATTCTGCGGGGGCCCGAGGAGGCGGGGCTGGCGGCGTCGAATCGGACGGCGATCCAGGTGCGGTGGGAGCCGCAGCCGCTGGACCAACCGGGGCACTTTGTGGAGAGCCGCTCGACGGCCGCGCTGGCTCGATCGGTTGCGGAGCATCTGCGGATCGAGCAGGTGCGGCGGGTGGAGGCTTCGGTGGCGGCTCCGGAGGCCGCAGGGCAGGACGAGTCTGGCGAGGGCTCGGTTCCTGGGGAGGTCGCGGGGGCGGCGGCCTCTGGCGCGGAGGAAGGCGCGGGTTGGCCGGCCATCATGTTTTATCCGGACGGTTCGTCGGACTCGGCCGAGATTCTGGTGGGCTCGGCGGACGCGGCGGATGCGCGGTTGATGGTAGTGAAATGGAACGGGATGAGTGGCAGTGCTGCGCGGGAGGAGTTGGACGAGGAGGGATTGGCCCGGTATGGGGTCGGGGCATCGGAGGTCCAGCCGCTGGAGCCGGCCTCGGTCGCTCGGACCGGCTTGGGGCCGTCGGCGCCCTGACGCACGGAAGCCTCATGGAACGGTGCGGACTGGTGGGAAGGGCAGGGCGAGGGAGGGGCCCCCACCCGGATCGCGGCGCGGTGTTGCTCGAGGTCCTGTTGGCGTTAGGGTTGTTCGTGTTTGCGGCGGTGGTGATTTCGAGCGGGTTGAGTGCGGCGGTGGATCGGGCGGAGCGGTTGCGGGCCCAGACGCACGCGCTGGATCTTGCGGCGACGGTGTTGGCGGAGATCCAGATGGGGGTGCGTCCGGCAGCGGCGGCGGGACCGGAGGCGTTTGCGGAGCCGTTCGAGCGATGGACATGGGAGATTCTGACTGCGCCGTACACCTTCGACACCGCGGAGGTGGCGGGGCTACAGGTGGTCACGGTGGTGGTGCGTGGGGAGGGGCCCTCGACGGTCCAGCAACTGACCGAGATGATGAGTGTGGGCAGCGGGCCGTCCGAGCGACCCCTGGCGGTCAGGCCGTTGGGCGGGGTGCCGGGGCGGGGAGGGGACGGGCCATGAGAGGGCGAGGCGGGGCGAGGTTGAGGCCGTCGGGGTGCGGGGATCGAGGGCGATGGAGTGTGCCGAGGGGTTGGCGGAGAGGCGGCGGAGGGGGTTGGGCAGCGGGGTTCACGCTGTTGGAGGTCATGTTGGCGCTCTCGATTGCCATCGGGTTATTGGTGGTGGTCCTGTATTACTATCAGCAGGCGGCGCTGCTGCGGGACAGCACCCTCAGGTTGACCGCAGGTCTGGCGGCGGTGCGGTTGTGCATGGATCGTTTGGCCACGGAGATGCGGACGGCGAGCGCGCAGCCCCGCAGCTTTCGGGGCGGACCCCAGGACGTCGAATTCCTCCAGTGCGACCTTCCGGATTTCTCGAAGGATCCGGCGCCGGTTTCGTTGGAGGCGGAGGCCAAGGGTTTGCCCTGGCGCCGGATTCGTTATGCCCTGCCGGAGGGGGAACCGGGTGCGGGCGCGGGGAGTCTGGTGCGAACGGAGGTGTTGGCGACGGTGGCGGCGTCGTCGCCGGAGAGCCCGGAGCCGGCGGGTGGCGAGGGCACGAACGACCTGTGGGCTGCGGAGAGCGTGGAGGAGACTGCGGAGGGGGTTCAGGTTACGTCGGCGTTCCCGGTGGGAGGGGCGGTGGGGTTGACGATCCCTGAGTTGAGGTATTTGCGGTTGAGGTATTGGGATGGGGCGGTCTGGTTGGAGGAATGGACGCGGGAGGCGCCGCCGCGGGGAGTGGAGGTGACGCTGGGTTTGGAGCCGATGGCGGTCGAGGCTAATGGGGAGGCGATGGCGGGCGAGGTGTTTCGCCGAGTGATCGCGATTCCGGCGGGGCTGGCCACGGAGCCGATGGAGGAGGTGGGGGAGGAGGGTGAGGGGGGGGCGCGCGCCGGGGGTGGGGGGGGGGGGGGGGGGCCGGCGGGGCGGGGCGGGGGGGGGTGCTATGAGCGGGGCACGGTTGAGGCGCGGGGATCGGGGCGGCGCGGGATTCGGCTTCGTGCTGCTGACGGTGTTGGTGGTGGTCATGCTTGGTTCCATGGTGGCGGCCAGCGTGCTTTACGCCATGCGCTCGGAGGCGACCGCGCATCAGGCAAGCGCGCAACGCGAACAGGCGTGGGCGGCGGCGATGAGCGGGGTGAGTTGTGCCATGGCGCTGGCGGGGGGCGGGGCGGGCATGGGGGAGGCGTGGCAGGACAACCCGTCCGCGTTCCAGCATCGGTTCGTGTGCGACGAGGGGGATGACCAGTGGTATTTCAGCGTATATTCGGCTTCGGACTCCTTCGGGGCGGAGGTGCGGTTTGGGTTGACGGATGAGGCGGCCAAGTTGTCGGTGGGGCACCACGAAGCCGCCTGGCTGGAGCGCTTGCCGGGGATGGAGGCTGGCTTGGCGGAGACCTTGAAGAGCGGGTTGGGGCAGGGTGGAACGGCGGCGGCGACGACGAACGGTTCCGGCTCTGTCTCCGGGCGGCTGGGGGTGACGGAGGGCGGGGCGGCGGCCTCCGCGCCGGGCGGGCGTTCGGCGGTTGGGGCTGGGGCTGGGTTGGGCGCATCGCTGGAGGAGTGGTTTGCGAGTCGGGGCTTAAGTCCGCGGCTGCTGTTTGGGGAGGATCTCAACTTCAACTGGCGGTTGGATGCGAACGAGGACGACGGGGAGGTGCGGGCGCCATTGGATGACGGCAACGGGCAATTGGACTTGGGGTTGCAGCGTTATTTGACGGTGATGAGCTACGATTTGAACGTTGATGGGGAGGGGCAGCCGCGGGTGAACCTGAATGCGCCCGAAGCGGATCTGGGTCGGGCGGGTTTGCCGGCCGTGACGGTGGAGTATTTGGGTGCCCTGCGTCGCGCCGGCCAGACCCTGGCTCATGCGGCGGCGTTGCTGGAGGCGGAGGGGGAGTTTCCGGATGCGCAGGGAAGGCCGGTTCGCTTGCGTTCGGGGATCGGGCGGGAGGAGTTGGCGGGGGTGTTGGATCGGTGCACGACGACGGACGCCGTTCGGTTGGAGGGGTTGGTCAACGTGAACACGGCGCCGGCGGCGGTGTTGGCGGCGATGCCTTTCGTGGGGGAGGCATTGGCGGATTCGATTGTGGCGATGCGTGCGGGGTTATCGGCGGAGGAGGCGCAGACGCCGGCTTGGTTGTATCGGCGCGGGTTGGTGAACGCGGAGGAGTTCAAGCAGATGGCGCCGCATCTGACGACGAGGAGTCGGCAGTTTAGTTTCCGGTGTTTGGGCTATGCGCTGCCCTCGGGGCGTTATCGGGTGTTGGGAGTGACGGTGGATATGGGGGCATCGCCGGGGCGGGTGGTGGGGTTGCACGACCTGACGCGGTTTGGCTTTCCGTTGCCGGTGGGCGTGTTGCAGGATGCGGGGGTGGGGGGGGTGTCGGCGGCGCCGGCGGGTGGGGGGACAATACGGTGAATTGGGTTTCATGGCGTTGAGCATAGGCAGCAGAGGGTTGGCTTGGATGTCTCGTTGGGTTCCAACGGGGAGGGGACGGCGTGCGCGATGGGGTCGCCTGACGGCGTTGGTGTTGCAGCAGGAGCATCTGCACGTGGTGCAAGCCAGCCAGCGCGGGGGCGGGGCGCGGGTGGTTGGTTGGGGGGTCTTGCCGATGGAATTGCCGGCGGATGGGGGGGGGCCGGATCCGGTCGGGTTGGGGCGGGCGGTGGGGGTGGCCCTGGGGGAGGCGGGGCTTGGCGGGGGGAACGTGGTGATGGGGGTGCCGCAGGCGCAGGTGATGCTTCGTGTCTTGGAGTTGCCGCGGGCGGACACCGCGGAGGAGATGGCGGCGATGGTGCAGATGCGGTTGGGTCGGGAGTTGCCGTTTCGGTTGGAGGAGGCGTTGATCGACTTTGAGGTGTTGCCGGGGGCATCGGCAGAGGGGGAGGGCGATGTGGGATCAGGGGGAACGGAGGCTCGGGGCACGCAGCGTGGGGGGGTGCGAGTGCTGACGGCGGTCATCCGTCGGCAGACCTTGGAGTTTTACCGGTCGTTGGCTGGGGCGGCGGGGTTGAGGTTGGTGGCTTTGGGGCTGCGGTCGCAGGCGGGAGCCTACGCGGCGCGGAGGAGTCATCCGGAGGCGTCGGTGGGGAGCGTTGCGCTGGTGACGTTGCACCGGCGGGAGGTGGTCTTTGACGTTTTGCGGGAAGGGGCCTTGGTCTTCAGTCGGGCGGGCGGGCTCCCGGCGCTGGGGGAGGGCGAGCCGGCGGCGGAGGTGGCGGAGACGGGGCCGTTGTGGTTGGAGGTGATACGGAGCTTGCACAGTTACGAGGGGCAGGAGGGGGATCGGCCGGTGGGCCGGTTTCTGGTGGCGGGGGCGACGGGGGTGGAGGCGGCCTTGGCGGAGGGGTTGGGTCAGCGATTCGGCGTGCCGGCCAGGGTGCTGGCTCCGTGGGGTGAGGGGGACGAGTCGGCGCCGCGAGGGGACGCGTTGCCGGTGGCCTTGCCGGCGGTGGGCTTAGCCTTGGGCGCGCTGGCGTCCGGCGGTTTGCCGATCGACTTTGTGGCGCCCAAGCGTCCGCCGGTGGTGCGGGACACGCGTCGGGTGCGCCAGTTAGCGACGGTGGCGGCGGTGGCGGCGGTGGTGTTAGGGGCGGCGGGGCTGCGGGCGCGTTGGATCGGCGACCGGGAGCGGGTCAAGGCCGGCCTGCAGGACCAGATCAGGCTCGGATCACAGAATCTGGGGGCGTTTCGACAGGTGCGCAACCAGGCGCGGACGTTGCGCGAGTGGACGGCGGGCGGCCGGAACTGGTTGGACCATTTGACGTTGTTGAGCGCGTTATTGCCGCCCAGCCAGGAGCTTTACGTGACCGCGTTGTCGGTGGGCGCGCGGAACGGTCTGAGCCTGGCGGTGAAGGTGCGCAGCGGGGAGACGGTGGATCGGCTGACGGCGGTGCTGCGGGGTGCGGGGTATGAGGTGAAGGCTCCGGCCATCATGCCGGCGACGGACCGGTATGGTTTTCGATTTCAGGCGAATCTCGACTTGGAGGTGCCGCAGGCGATTACGAACGATCTGGACGCGTTAGTGGTAGAGGCGCGGGCGCCGGCGGGTGAAGCGGCCCCCGCCCCGGGCGCGCCCGTTCCCTCGTCGTCCAACCCGTCGTCAGGCCAAGGGGCGGGGTCGCAGACGGCGGCGGCCGCGGGGGCTTCTGCGGGTGGCCCTCCGGCGGTGGTGGAAGCGAGTGCATCGGAGGGGCAGAGCCGGTGGCCCCGCGGGCGGCGGCGGCGACCGGAGGGAGGTGGGAATGACTAGGCGGACGCGGGTTTTGGCGTGGGCGTGTGTGGGGGCAGCGGGCCTTTTGACGGTGGGCTTCATGATGAAGGCGCTGATCCGGCGGCCGCTGGTCGCGTTGGATGCGCAGATTGTGCAACTGCGGGGGCGGCTCGGGGGGTTGCAGAAAGAGCGGCAAGAGTTTTTGCGGGCGGAGGCGGAGGTGCGGGCGCAAGCCCCGCGGTTGTTCGCGGCGGAGGCGGAGGAGGCGGAGGCCCGGTTGGGGGCGTTGCTGACGACGCAGATTGTGCGCACGGGGCTGCGGGAGGCGGACTTCACGCGCATTCCGACGGGGCGCCGTCGTTTGCCTGGGGCGGAGGAGGTGGGCTGGACGATTCAAGGGGAAGGTCCGCTGGGGCGGGTTTTGGATTTGCTTTACTTGCTGGAGAGCGAGCCGCGCTTGCATCGGGTTGAGGGCTTGGCGCTGTCCCCGACGCAGGAAGGTTCGCGGACCCGGTTGCGGTTGCGGTATGTGACCTTGGTGTTGAGCCCATCGCCGGAGTTGCCGGCGGCGGGGGTGGCGGCGGAGGTCAGTTTGGAGGGTCCTGGGCGCCGGCGTTACCGTTTGATCACGCAGCGGGACCTGTGGCGTCCCCACGTGCCGGACGCACCGGTTCCCGCGCCGGTGGCGGTGTCGCCGGGGGCCGGGGCGGCGCCGGTGGCGGATGCGCAGTTGAGACTGCGGGTGGTCTCACTGTCCTCCTGGGATGGGCGGCCGGAGGTGCATTTGTTGGACGACCAGGAGCGGCGGGTGCTGGTTTACCGTCCCGGGGAGAGGTTGGGGGAGGGGGAGGTGTCGATGGTGGATTATCGGCCGCTCCCGGCGCCGGGGAAGGCGGGTTTGCTGTCGCACAGTCGTTTGATTTGGCGGGTTGACACGAATTACTGGGCGGTGGAAGTGGGGCAGGCCCTGGGGGATCGGCGCCCGCTCACGCCCGAAGAACTGCCGCCGGCCTTGCAGCCGGGGGCGAAAGACTCACGTTCACCATGAGAATCGTTGTCTTGATATTGCTGGTCCTGGCTGGGTGGGGCCGGTTGGGGAGTGAAGCGGCCGAACCGGTCCCGAGCGACCCCTCGGGCGGGACCACGAACGCGCCGTCCGGGACGGCCACCGCGGGCGCGGGGCGGGCGTCGTCCGAGGTTCCATTGGCCCCGGCGGCCGCGCCGGCGGCGGTGGTGGAACCTGGGATTCGGTTCGACTTTGCCGGCATGCCCTACAGCGAGGCGGTGTTGCGGTTCGCGCAGATGGCGGGGAAGCCGCTGATCGCGGACACGGCGGTGGAGGGTGCGCTCACGTTTTCGGATCCCAAGCCGTACACGTATGGGGAGGCGCTGGACACGATGAATCTGATTTTGGCGACGAAGAGCGTCATGCTGGTGGAGGAGGATCGCTATCTGCGCCTGGTGCCGTTCAAGGCGCTTCCGCAGATGCCGATCAAGCTCTTTCACGGGCTGGAGAAGATCAGCGACGTCCGTCCGGGCGAGATGATCACGGTGGTTTTGGAATTGAAGCATTTGGACGCCGGGGAGCTGACCCAGCCGATCAGTTCCATGATGTCCTCGGCGGGGTCGGTGGCGGCGCTGTCGCGGGGGCGCGGCTTGATCATCACGGATCGGTTGGCCAACATCCAGCGGGTGCGCCAACTGATTGAGCAGGTGGACACGGCTTCGCCGGTGCAGCGGCAGGTGCGGACGTTCACCTTGCGCAATGTCTCTGGGGTCTTGATGAGCGATTTGTTGAACCGCACGTTTGGGATAGCGACGGCGCCCAAGAGGACGGTGTTTAACGATCAGCGGAAGTCGTATGAAGTGTTGCCCCCGGATCCGACGGACTACGTGACGGCGATTTTCGCGGAGGCTTCGAACACGCTGGTGCTGTTCGGGCCGGCGGAGCGGATTGCGATGGCGAGCGATTTGATCACTCGGTTCGAGAGCGAGGCGGGGGCCAAGGCCAGCGAGATCAAGGTGTTTTATCCGCAACTGCCGGTGGAGGAACTGGCCGAGATGGTGCGGCAGGCGGTGCCCGGCGTGGCGGTGGCGGGCGGGGCGGGGAGGGGCGAGCGGGGACGGGATCAGGAGTTGCAGGCTCGAGTGATTGTGGACCGGACGAGCAACCGCCTGATCGTGACCGCGCCGGCCATCGGCCAGTTGGATGCGATCACGGAGTTGTTGCGCCGGTTGGATCCCGCGATTCAGGAGGGGGCGCCAGCGAGGGCGCCGGAGCGGGCGGAGGGGGCGCGGGAGATGCGGGTGGTGGATTTGAAGTCGGGTTCGGCGCAGGCCTTGGCCCCGATGTTGCGGGAGGCGATGACGGATTTGGGCCGGGACACGGCGGGTCCGAATCCGTTCAACCAGGTGCGGATTCAGGCGGCGCCGGTGGGGAACCGGCTGCTGTTGACGGGGACGCCGGGGGCGTTGGACGACGTGTTGCGGTTAGTGGAGCAGTTAGACACGGTGAGCGCGCCGGCGGAGGAGACGAGGGTGTTCAAGCTGAAGCAGGCCAACGCGGGCCGGGTGGCGGGTTTGATCATGGGGGCGATGGGGAGCTATGACTGGCGGCGTCGAGGCGGGGGTGGGGCGGTGGTGGCGGCGGCGGAGGAGCGGAGCAACGCCTTGATTGTGGCGGCCCCGGCCAGCCAGATGAAGATGATCGAGCAGATTGTGGAGCAGTTGGAGGCGGTGGGGGGTGCCGGGGGCCGGCAGTTGAAGGTTGTGGAGTTGAGGACGAACTCGGCGGCGGCGGTGGCGAGCACGCTGGCGCGGCTTTATGCTCCCCAGATCAACAACTGGGATCCGGCGCAGCGGGTGGCGGTGACGCCGGCGCCGAACGACCGGGCGGTGGTGCTGGAGGCGAGCGAGGCGATGATGGAGCGGTTGGAGGAGGCGGTGCGGGCGTTGGACACGGCGGCGGTGGCGGGGGGTGTGGAGATGCGGGTGGTGGAGGTAAAATCCGGCTCGGCTCAGGCCTTGGCGCCGATGCTGGGGGAGGTGTTGGCGGAGATGAGTCGGGACAGCCGCGGGGGGAGTGGGGCGCCGCGGGTGCAGATCCAGGCGTCGCCGGTGGGCAATCGGCTGCTGCTGGCTGGGGCGGCCGAGGCGCTGGATCGGGTGGAGAAGCTGGTCACCCAACTGGACCATGTGCCGGTCGTGCAGGGCACGCGGGTGTTCAAGCTGAAGACGGCTGACGCCCGCCAAGTGGCGAACATGGTATTGAGCACGCTGGGCGGGTACGAGTCGCGGCGGCGTGGTGGCGGTGGGGGTTACGTGGCGGCCGCAGCCGAGGAGCGGAGCAACTCGGTGGTGGTGTCCGCTCCGGAAGCGCAGTTGCTCTTGGCGGAGGAGATCATCCAGCGGTTGGACGAGGCGGGTCCGGCCGGGGGGCGGCAACTGAAGATCCTGCCGGTGCAGCACAACTCGGCGGCGTCGATTGCGGCGATGGTGTCGCAGATGTTTTATCCCCAGGTGCGCGCGTCGGATCCGGCGGAGCGGGTTGCGCTGACGGCGGCTCCGGATGATCAGGCGATTGTGGTGGAGGCGAGCGAGGCGATGGGGAAGCGGATCGAGGACGCGGTGGAGGCCTTGGACGTGGAGCCGACGCGCGGCACGATCGAGGTGCGGACCTATGCGTTGCCGGAGGGGCGTTCGGGCGAGCTGGCGGAGGCGTTGAACCGGGTGTTTGCCGACCCGGGGGAGGGGCGGCGCCGTTGGGATCAGCCGGCGCCTCTGACGCCTCCGGCGCCTCGCTTCGAGCTGGACGCGGCCTCGGAGTTGCTGATCGTGGCCGCCACGCCGGAGCAGTTCGAGCGGGTGGAGAAGGTTCTGAACGACTTGCGGGCAGCGGCGGCGATGTCGTCGCAGATTCGCACGTTCCGGCTGGAGCACAGCGATCCTGGGCAGGTGGTGGAGGTGCTGCAATCGATGTTGTTGGGGGACGCCAGCCAGCGGTGGCGGAGTTCGCGGGGTTGGCGAGCGGGCAGCGGCGCGGGCGAGGTGCGGGTGGCGGCGGCGCCCGCGCTGGGCGCGGTGGTGGTGCAGGCCTCGCCGGAGAAGCTGGCCATTGCCACGCAGTTGATCCGCACCTTGGATCGTCCGGGGAGCGAGGAGCGGGGCGGGTTACGGACGGTGGTGCTGCAGAAGGCGCAGCCGGAGGCGGTCGCGTTGGCGCTGACGCAGACGCTGGCGGCCCAGCAACCGCCGAACACGCCGCCGCGGGTGAGCGTGACGGCGGTTCCGGGCAGCCGGAGCCTGTTGCTCAACGGTCCGGAGGCTGAGGTGAAGCGGGTGACGGCGCTGATCGAGGCGTTGGACCAGGAGAGTCCTGGGGAGCAGGTCGAGACGCGGGTGTTCCCGTTGGAGAACGGGGAGGCGCGGGAGTTGAGCCGGGTGTTGAGCCAGTTATTGGAGGGGTTGGCGCGGGCGCGCCCGCGTTTTGCGAGTCGTTTTCAGCGGGACACGTTCACGGTGGTGGCGGACGAGCGGACGAACGCGCTGATCGTGTCCGGCTCGGCGGAGCATTTCAAGTTAGTGGAGCAACTGCTGGTGACGCTGGACCAGGCGCCGCAGCATTCGGATCGGCAGGTGCAGTTCTACTGGCTCAAGAATGCGAGTGCGATCGATGTGGCCCTCAAGGCCGACGCGCTCTTCGCCAGTCGGCCGCGGGCGGAGCGGCCGCTGATCGAGCCGGACGCGTTTTCGGAGGCGATCACGGTGGTGGCCAAGCCGGCGGATCTGCTGGAGATCGAGAGCGTGATTCAGAAGTTGGACGCCACCGCGCGGGATACGAGTTTGCAGGTGCGGCTGATCCCGCTGACCGAGATTCCGGTGGCGCGGATGGCGACGATGTTGACGAACCTGTATGCGCAGTTGCATGAGGGGCAGATCCGGATGCTCGAGCGGTTGCCGCGTCCGGCGCCGGGTACCAATGCCCCGGCGACGTCGACCCCGGAGGCGCCGGGGGAGCGCGGGCCAGCTGAGGCGGTCCCGCCTGGGGCCGAGGGCGCTGGCCTGTCGCCATCCGTCGGCGAGGTCACCATTGCGGTGGACGCGGCGGCCAACGCGCTGGTGGTGTCGGGTCCGGCCTTCGAGTTGGATCACATCGAGTCATTGATCTACGACCTGTCCGCTTCGTTCACGTCGCCGGAGTATGAGATTCGGCAGTTTCGGCTGAAGGAGGCGGATCCGGTGGTGGTGGCGCGGATTTTGAGCGAGTTATTCAAGCCGACGCCGGTGCCGGGGCCGGCGCCGGGGGCGCGGCCGGGGGCGGCGCCGGCCCCGCGTGGGCGGGGGGAACGGGGCGAGGGAGGGACGGAAGGGGGACGTGGGTCAGGCTCCAATGGTCAGGGGCAGAATCCGCCCCAGCCGGCGTTGCCGAAGGTGGCGGTGGTGGCGGAATCGCGGACGCACAGTGTGATCGTGCGGGCGCGTCCGGCCGATTTGCCGCTGCTGGAATCGATCATTGAGCAGTTGGACGAGGGGGGCTTGACGGCGGAGTTGGCGCACCGGTTGGTGCCGTTGGAGCATGTGACTCCGGAGCGGGTGTTGCCGCTGCTTCGGCAGATGCTCGAGCAACTGGACCGGACGCGGCCCGGGGAGCCGGTGGTGATCGCCGGCGATCCGCGGCGCCGGGGCATTTTCCTGGTCGGTCGGGGCAGCACGCTGGACCGGATCGAGGCGTTGGTTCGGGAACTGGACACGTCCTCGGAGTTTGCGGAGATTGAACTGCGGACCTTGGACTTGCGGTATGCGCAGGCGGGGCCGTTGGCGACGCTCTTGAAGGGCATGCTGCGGCCGGACAATGCCACCGAACTGACGGCGGAGGCCCGGCAATTGCAGGAGCAGATCAGTCGGATGAAGTTGCGGGATGGGGAGGGGCAGCCGATCGCGTTGGATCTGACGCAGCCGATCAAGATTATGGCCGATCCGCCGCAGGCGAACGGGGAGGGCGGGAACCGGCTGGTGGTGGGATCGACGGCGCACAATTTGGAGGCGTTAGCGGCGGTGGTCGCGATCCTGGACGCGCCGTCGGCGGCGGGGGCGGAGTCGCTGCGGATTTTCCCCTTGGCGCATGCGGACGCGGCCAGTGTGCAGCAGATCTTGAACGAACTCGCTACGCGGGCGGCGGGGTCCGGGCGGGCGCGGGTCGAGGATCGGGCGAATGTCTCGGTGGACGAGCGGACGAACACGCTTTTGGCGGCGGGGACGAAGCGGGCGTTGGAACGGGTGGCGGAGTTGGTGGAGCAGTTGGATCGGGACTTGCCGGAGGATGTGCGGGGCATTCGGATGCTGTCGTTGGAGCACGCGGACGCGACCGCCTTGGCGGGATCGATCCAGCGGTTGCTGGACGAGCGGGCCCGGCCGCGCGGGGGCGGCGGCCGCCGGAGCAGCCCGGCGATGCGGGTGGTGGTGATTGCGGATGCCCGCAGCAACAGCCTGCTGATCAGCGGGGGGTTGGACGGGTACGAGTTGGTGCAGTCGCTGGTGGCGCAGCTTGACCGGCCGGGGCTTTCCCTGGTGGGACAGGTGCGGCTGATCCCGCTCGAGCATGCGAATGCGGGGACATTGGCGCTCACGTTGAACGATCTCTTCACGCGGCGGTTCCAGGCGGCGCGGACGCCGGATCGGACGGGCACCCGGCCGGTCATCCTGGCCGATCCGCGGAGCAACAGTCTGCTGGTGGCGGCGGGGTTGGAGGACAACCAGGCCTTGGACCAGTTGTTGACGAAGCTGGATCGTGCGCCCGAGAGCGGGGCGGTCGAGTTGACGGTCCTCGGGTTGCAGCATAACGATTCGGGGCGGTTGGCGGCGACCATCCGGGGGGTCTTTGCGGCGCGGCTGCAGAGTCTGACGCCGCCCGGGCAGGCGCCATCGCCGGCGGACCGGGTGGAGGTCGAGGCGGACAGCCTGAGCAACGCCCTGGTGGTTTCGGCCAGCAAGCAGAACCTGGAGTTGGTTCGGGAGTTGGTGGCCAAGCTGGACGCCGAGCCGGTGGCCGCCGGCGGCTTGATCGAGACGTTCACCCTGGAGCATGCCGATGTGCAGCGGTTGGTGACGCTGCTGCGGTCGTTGGTGGACCAGGGGGTGTATCGTCCGGGGGTGGCGTCGGCCGGGGGACGGCGGAGTCCGCGGGAGGCGTTGGCCCTGGCGGCGGATGCCCGTTCGAACACGCTCATTGTCTCGGCCAGCCCGGAGAATCTGGTCATCGTCAAGGAACTGATACGGCAGTTGGACACGGAGGATTTCACGGGGGCGGGCGACATTCGGTTGTACCAGTTGAAGCGCGCGCGCGCCTCGCATTTGGCCACGGTGTTGGAGCAGTTCTTCCGGGCGCGGCGGACGGGGGAGGCGGCGACCGGGGGGGCGCAGCGTTCGGCGTCGGTGACGGTCACGGCGGATGACCGCACGAACACCCTGCTGATCACCGGGGGCAAGGAGAGTTTCGACGCGGTGGAGCGGATGCTGATGCAGCTTGACACGGACACGGGGATGGCGCGGACGAACTTCCGGGTGTTCGAATTGCGGCACACGACGGCCACGAAGCTGCAGAGCACGATGCAGCGGTTATTCGCGAACCGGCCGCCCCGGATCCAGGGGCAGCCGCCGGAGCCGGTGACCTTGATTGCGGACGGGTGGGCGAACGCATTGATTGTGGGGGCCTCGGACGACGATTTGGCCTTGGTGGCGTCGCTGATCGAGCAATTGGACACGGCCCAGCCGGCGGGGGGCCCACAGGTGCAGGTCTTCCAGTTATCGAAGGCGGACGCGCGCCGGGTCGAGCAGACGCTGCAATCGCTCTTTCGCGGGAGCGCGGCCGGGGCAGCGGGGCCCGGGGCCGTGTTGGCGCCGGTGGTGCTCAACGTGGACGAGCGGTTGAACGCCATCATCGTCTCGGCGGGGGAGACCGATCTGAAGCGAGTGGCGGAGGTGGTGCGGAAGCTTGATACCGACCAGGTGGCCCGGGTGGCGGAGATACGGATCTTCCCGCTCAAGAACGCGCGTTCGGCGGAGATGTCGCTGGTCTTGAACAACGTGCTGAACAACAATCCACGGGCGTTGACCGAGGCGAGTCCGAACCGGCAGTCGCTGCTGCAGTTCATCACCAAGACCGAGGGGGGAGAGAAGCTGATCACGAGCGCGCTCAAGGAGGGCATCATCATCGTGCCCGATGCGCGGGCCAATTCGATCGTGGTGTCGGCGCCTTTGGACTACATGCCGTTGTTGGCCGAGATCATTCGGCACCTGGACGACACGGCGCCGACCGTGGCGACGATCAAGGTGTTCAACTTGAAGAACGCGGATGCGCGTCAGATGGCCCAGTTGTTGAACGGGCTGTTCCGGCTGCCGCGGCCCGGGGTGGCCACCGCGGGGCAGCAGTCGGTGCAGTATGTGATGCCGGCGTCGGGGGCGGCGGGGGAAAGTCCGCCGCCGGTGGACGAGACCGGGGCGGTGATTGGGTCGGCGCAGGAGGACGCGCTGTCGGTGACGGTGGATTTGCGGACGAACAGCCTGCTGATTGGGGGCACGGAGCACTACGTGGCGTTGGCGACTCAGATTATCACGACGCTCGATGCGACCCCGGCGCAGGAGCGGAAGGCCCAGGTCTACCGGTTGAAGAACGCGCGCTGTCAGGCGGTGGAGACGTCGTTGCGGACGTTTCTGCAGCAGGATTTGCAGCGGATCACCTCGGTGCTGGGCCCCACGGGGATCGGCACGGCGCAGAACATTCTGGACCGCGAGGTCAGCATTGTGTCCGAGACCAACAGCAACAGCCTGTTGATTTCGGCGAGTCCGCGCTACTTCGAGGAGGTGCGGCAGCTGGTGGAGGAGTTGGACCTGCCGCAGCCGCAGGTCTTGATTCAGGTGTTATTGGCGGAGGTGACGCTGGACGACACCACCGAGTTGGGGGTGGAGTTCAACTACTTGTCGGAGACGGATCCCGCGGTTGGGGCGGGCACGGATTTTGGGCAGCAGGAGTTGTTGAAGAACTTCGGGGGCAGTTGGACGTCGGTGACGGGGGGCAACTACAATTTCCTGGTGCGCGCCCTGCAGAACGAAGGCCGGTTGCAGGTGTTAAGTCGGCCCCAGATTTTGACGGCGGACAACCAGGAGGCTACGATCAACATTGGGCAGAGCGTGCCGATCGTGCAGGGGTCGCAGGTGACCCCGCAGGGGGGAAGCAGCACCGTCATCGAGTATCGCGATGTGGGGGTGATTCTGACCGTGACGCCGCGGATCAGCCCGGACGGTTATGTGAGGATGGATGTTGCGCCCAGCATTTCGGATCTTTCGAGTTCGACGGTCACGATTGCGAAGGGGGAGGATTTTCCGATCATCAACCAGCGGACGGCGACGACGACGGTGACGGTGAAGAGCGGTCAGTCCGTGTTGATTGGCGGTCTGATTGGGACGATTGACGATGTGCGGACGAAGAAGGTGCCGTTGTTGGGGGACATTCCGGGTTTGGGCGCGCTGTTTCGGAGCCGGAGCAAGAACGAGATTCGCAAGGAGCTCCTGGTGGTGTTGACGCCGCAGATCCTGCTCAAGGGCGAGGGGCAGGGGACCTCGCTCGATCCGAAAGCGTTTACGGACCGGGAGTTGCAGGAGTCCACGATCAACCGCGATCTCCAGCGGGACCCCTTGCAGCGGCGGGTGTTGGATCCGATCCTGCCGGCGCCGGCGCCCTCGCCGGCGAGCGAGCGGGACCAACTGCGGCCGGGACGGCCTTGAGGGTGGGCATGCTGACGAGGATGAAAGGGATGTGGCAGGGCTGGGTTTGGGGGTTGGTGGCGGCGTTTGGCGCCGGGGGTCTGGTGGGCTGCGGCACGCCGTCCCGGGCGCCGGCCGTGGGGTCCCGGACTATGATCCACGAGCTGAACGTGGTGGGTTTGCCGGTGGCCGTGAACCTGGATGATCAGCCGGGCGCGGATGGGGTGGTGGTGCGGCTCTTTGCGGCCAATCGGTCTCTGCCGCGGGCCTTGCCGATTCGGAGCGGTTCGTTGGAGGTGTCGGCGTATGAGGGGACGCCGAGTTCCGCGGCGTTGCCTGTCCCGTTTCAGGTGTGGACGTATAGTCCGCAGGAGTTGGCGCGGCGCGAGGTGAGCACCACGCTGGGTTTGGGCTACAACCTGCTCCTGAGTTGGGTCCCGCGGGTGCTTTCCTCGGATCGGGTGACGATCATCGTCCGCTACCAGGGTCCTGACGGGGCGACGGTGACCTCAGCGCCGAACTCGATCACGGCCAGTCCGTTTTGAGGGGGGCGGGGAGGAGAGTGATGCTGCGGAGCGTCCGGGCGCAGGGGCCCTTGACCCCGTGGTCCTGTGGTGAATCCTTGGAGGCGAGGAACGCCGTTTCATTGAATGACAAGACATCATCCTAAGAACTACGATGCCCTGGTTGTCGGCGGTGGCCACAATGGGCTGGTGGCGGCGAGCTATCTGGCCAGGGCGGGGAAGTCCGTGCTGCTGCTTGAGGCTCAGAGCGAGCTCGGTGGGGCCACGACCAGCGTGAAGCCCTTTCCGGAGTACGATGCGCGGCTGTCGCGGTATTCGTATTTGGTATCTCTGCTGCCCGATCAGATCGTGGCTGATTTGGGCCTCAACTTCAAGACCCTCGGGCGCCCCGTCGCCTCCTACACGCCTTATCACCGGGAGGGTCGCCAGGACGGGCTTCTGGTTGCCGCCGGCTGGGATGATGTGACCGAGCGCAGTTTTCGGCGGCTGACCGGATCGGATCAGGAAGGCCGGTCCTGGCGCGAGTTCTACGGGGAGATTGCCACACTGGCCGGCCGCCTTGCCCCCACCTTGCTCAAGCCCCTCAAGAGCGCGGCTGAACTCAAACGCGACTTGGGAGTGCCGGAAGTGTGGCGCCAATTGGTAGAAACCCCGATCGGTGACGTCATCCGCAATCGATTCCGGGATGACCTGGTGCAGGGCGTCGTGCTGACCGACGGGCTGATCGGGACATTTGTCTCGGCGCAGGACCTGCAGGCCAATCGGTGTCTGCTCTATCACCTGATCGGCAACGGCACCGGCCAATGGCGCGTGCCGCAGGGGGGTATGGGCGCTTTGGTTCGCGAACTGCAGCGCGTCGCCACGTCGCTCGGCGTGGAGATCGCGCTTCGATCCAAGGTCGTCGCGCTGGAGAGCGGTCCGATGGGGGTGCGCGTGGAAACGGAATCCGGTCACGGCTATCGCGCCAAAGACCTCCTCTTTGCCGCCGCCCCGCAACACCTCGAGCGTTTGCGCGGGCGCACGGTCCGGGAGTTTCTTCCGGGGTCCCAATTGAAGATCAACATGCTCCTGTCGCGCCTGCCGCGCCTCAAATCGGGACTGGACCCGCGCCTTGCGTTTGCGGGCACCTTCCACGTCAATGAGCGCTTCTCCCAATTGGAGGCCGCCTACGCGGTCGCGCGGGGTGGGGAGATGCCCCAGCCCCTGCCGCTGGAGGTGTATTGCCACACGCTGACCGATCCCAGCATCCTGTCCGCCGCGTTGAACGAGAGAGGCTTTCAGACGCTTACTCTTTTCGGGCTGCACACCCCCGCGCCGCTCTTCGAGGCTGATCCTGAAGGGGTGAAGGCGCTGGCCCGAGCGCGCGCCATCGCCAGCCTGAATGAGTATCTGCTCGATCCAATCGAATCCGTCCTCGCTCCCTGCCGCGACGGCTCCTGGGCGCTCGAAGTGAAATCGCCGCTGGACCTCGAGAAGGACCTTTCGCTGCCGCGTGGGAACATTTTCCACCGCGACCTGGATTTCCCCTTCTGGGATGGCGATGCGGGGGGAGGGGCCCATCAACTCTGGGGTGCTGAAACCGATGATCCCCACATCTTTCTCGCCGGCGCGGGCGCCCGTCGTGGCGGTGGGGTCAGCGGCATTGCCGGTCACAATGCGGCGATGGCGGTGTTGGCCAATCGCCGCCCATGAACCACAGGCCCCCGCTTCCCGCCGTGAATTAGGGACACCTGGCCGCGCGTCAGGGGTGGAGGATCATGGTCTGCTCAACGCCACGCCCGAGTGGGTCCCATCGCGGCACCTCTCCGGCACCCCGCGCATCGCGTTCCGGTTGGGGTGGCGCGAAGCGGCGGGGGGTCCTCCAGGGAGCCTTACCTGGCGGCAGTTCGGGCGGGTGGCAGTTCGGGCTTGCCACTCGCTGCAATCGCACTTAGCGTTTCGCGGTCTGAGACAGTTGCGGCAGAGGCAGTTAAGTTGGAAAGTGCTGCGGCTGAGAGAGTTTGGAAGGGTGGCTGAGTGGTTGAAGGCACCTGACTCGAAATCAGGCGATGGAGCAATCCATCCGTGGGTTCGAATCCCTCCCCTTCCGCCAGTTTGACAGCCAATTCAACAACAACTTCCGCAATGGGAAGTTGTTTTTGCACATGCCCCAAGCACCTACGCGCAACATTCGAGCAATTCGGAGCAAGTAGGCACCCGGGGGACAAGACGACGACTCAGGCTTCTGTTCGGGAGCGCCCCCGATCTGGCGTCTTCAGTGCCATCGATAGCCAACCGCCACAGATCCGCGCCACCCGTGATACCACCCAGGCTGAGGACCGGCGCAGACCACCGGGCGGTAAGGCGGCGGCGCGTGCCGGTGCACCACAACCGGCGGCGCGAGTACGGCACGTGGCGGGGGCGGCGGCCGGACCACGACGACCGGAGGCGGGGCAGAGACGGGCGCGGCGATCACGACCGGCGGGGCGACGCAGACCGGCGGGGAGCAACCGGTGTGCGAACCGAAGGTCAGCCCGAAAGACACGGAAGTTTGCCCCTGAACAGCCGTGACGAGGGCCAGGGCCGCCGCGGCGGAGAGTAGGGCTGTTTTCATGCGTCGATTCAGACGATCTCCTAGAATCCTTGCCGCCCAGAACTTGATCAAATCAAGTCAAGTTCTCGTCCCGTCCCTCCTGCCGGCAAGGATTCTACAGAGCGAGGCGTGGAGATTAGGGTCCAGACGGCGAAGGCGCGTTGCACGAAAATGGGGGCCGGAGCGGGTCTGAGGTCACGCCTCGCTAGGTTTCCCTCTACAGTCGTGGGGGTGAGTGTGCGCGGGGAGTGCCTGCAGCCCGCAGCCGGCTTTCACCGCAACCACAGCAAGGACACGCCCTCGTTGGTGGCGCCCAGGTCCGGGTCGTGGCGGAGGTCGGGGAGCATTTCCAGGAGCGCCAGGGTGCGGCCATCGAACACCGAGAAGTCCTCGCCGGGAATGAAGTCGCGGATCACGCCTTCCTTCTTGCGCAGCCCAAAAGACTTGCGGAGGCCGAGGCAGAGCCGGCCGCCCTTGCCGCTGGACCCGTAGCCGTGGATGACCTTGAGGACGCGGACGCCGTCCGACTTGGCCTTCCGAATCTCGGCCATGACGAGCTTGCGGGCCTCCTCCAGGGTGGGGAGGTCCGCCTCGACGTTGAAGGTGCGGAGCGATGGCATGTCAGGACGGGCGCGGATGCGTTGTTCGGAGGCGATGGCTTCCGGTTCGCCCCATGCGTCATCCGCTCCGATGGTGGGGTCATGGTGGGGGGCGGGAGAGTCGGCGCTGGGCGTGTTCTTTCAGCACCACCACGGCCGGATGCACCAGGCGCCGTTCGGCGGTGATGGCATGGAAGTGGAGGCGGCACTGGGTGGCTTCTCCGACGATTTGGAACGCGTAATGCGTGACGGCGTCTTTGAGCGCGACCGTTGGGACGGCGATGAAGCCACGTCCTGCCGCAGCCATCACTTTCATCAGGGCCAGGTCGTCGAATTCGGCCACGATTCTGGGTTCGAGGTGTTGCTCGCGGAACCACGTTTCCAGCGCGCGGCGCAGGGTGGTGTTTTCTGCCGGCAACAGGGCGGGCGCCTCGTGCAGGGACCGAGGGAAGCCGCGTCGGAGGCGGGCGGCGGATTTCTTTTCCGCACAGAACGTGGTGGAGGTGTCTCCCAACGGGTGGTTAAAGGTCTTGAAGTTGGCGCTGCTCGATGCGGGTTCGTCGGACAACACGATGTCCAGTCGGTGGGCCGCGAGTTGCGCCAGGAGATCCTCCAGCTTTCCTTCGCGGCAGATCACATGGACGGCTTGGGGCATCGCGAACACCGGGGCGAGAATGTCGTTCGTCACCAGCTTCGGGAAGGAATCCACAATGCCGACGTAGAGGCGCAGCGTCCGGGCGCCGGGGCGCTGTTGGACGGCGTTGATCAGCTCGCGGCCGAGGCTGAAGATTTCCTCGGCGTAGCCAAACACGAGGTGTCCGGCGTCGGTGAGTTTGTTGGCACGGCCTTCCCGGCGGAAGAGTTTCTCGCCGAGCGCGGCCTCGAGTTCGCGGACCTGCTCGGAGATCGAGGGTTGCGAGACGCGCAAGGTGGCGGCGGCGCGGGCCAAGCTGCCTTCTTTGGCCACGGTCCAGAAATAGCGCAGGTGGTGGAAATTGAGCCAATCCATCGCGCGCTCATGTTGCTTAGGCCGAACCGAAGTGTCCATTCGGAACGTCGTTATAGTCCGGGGCGTGGTTCGAGTGCATGGTGGCGGGGTGAGAGCCGGACGCCTTCCGGTGCGGACGCAGCGGAAGCGAAGGGCCACCTCGAACGCGACAACGCGGCCGCGTTCATCTCCTCACGGCACGGGCGGATGTCCGGTGGCACGGCGCGCGTGGTTGCCAGGCAACTGCGCGGGGGAGCAGGCAACAGCGAGCCGCGTAACGACCCTGGACAGGACGATGAGAATCAACCTGCAACACCGAAATCTCCGCTCGCACGATGAGTTGGATCGCTGGGTGGAGGACCAAATCCTCGCCCTCGGGGAGGTTCGTCAGATCGACGAAGCGAACGTGCGGCTCGAATGGCGGTCGGAAGCCAGTCCGCCGTTCGCCGTTCGCATCCACCTGGTTACGCCGGGGCCGGACCTGGTGGCTGAAGGCAGCGACCACAGTGTGCGCGCGGCTTTCGCCAAGGCGATCACGCAACTGCGGGAGGGCATGGCCAGCCGCGCGGCGAAGCGGCGGCGGCGGCTGAAGGGCAATGAGGCCGCGCGGGTGGGGAGGGGGCGCCCCGCGCGGGCGGCCTGAGGGACGCATCACGATCGGCATGAGAGGGACCATGAACACGAGACGCGAATCGGGGCCGGGCTGGTCGCTCCACCTGGGGCGCTGGCTGGGGATTGACGTTTACCTGCACCTTACCTTTCTGCTTCTGCTGGCCTTCATGGGCTTGGCTCAGGGCATGGCGGCGGGCAGCGCGGGGGCGGCGCTTGGCAGCGTGCTGTATTTGGCCTGCCTTTTCGTGTGCGTTCTGCTGCACGAGTACGGCCATGCTTTGGCCGCGCGGCGCTACGGCATCGCGACGCGGGACATCACCCTGCTGCCGATCGGCGGGGTGGCGCGATTGGAGCGGATGCCGGAGAAACCGTGGCAGGAGTTGGTGGTGGCCCTGGCTGGGCCGGCGGTGAATGTGGTGATCGCGCTCGGCCTGTGGGCGGGGTTGTTCTTGCGCACCTCGTGGCAACTGCCGTCGGAGTTGGGCGTGGTGGGCGGCGGTTTCCTCGAGCGGATGCTGGTGGCGAACGTGTTCCTGGTGGTGTTCAACCTGTTGCCCGCGTTCCCGATGGACGGGGGCCGGGTGTTGCGGTCGCTCCTGGCGATGCGCATGGGACACGCTCGTGCGACCGGCATTGCCGCCGCCATCGGCAAGGGCATGGCCGTGCTGTTTGGACTGGCCGGTCTCTTCGGCCAGCCGATGCTGCTGCTGATCGCGGTGTTCGTCTGGATCGGCGCGACGCAAGAGGCCGCGGCGGCGCAGGTGAAAGCGTCGTTGGCCGGTGCGTCCGTGCGGGACGCGATGCTGACGGATTTCCGCGTCCTCGCCCCGGGGGATGCGCTGGCGGAGGCGACGCGCCTGCTCCTGGCCGGCTCGCAAACCGATTTCCCGGTTGTGGCGGCGGGGCGCGTGGTGGGCATCCTGGACCACGGCGCCTTGTTTCGAGCATTGCGCGAGCGGGGTGAGTGGGCGATGGTCGGCGACGTCATGCGCACGGAAGTCTTGAGCGTGCGGGCGGACCAACCGCTGGACGAAGCCGTGGCCGGAGGGCGCGCCGAGGGCGGGTTGACCATGGCGGTGATCGAGGATGGGCGGTTCGTCGGCCTGTTGACGCCGGAGAACGTGGGTGAGTTCTTCATGATCCGCCGCACCCGGTCGGGGAGAGGTCCGATCCTTCCTCGTGTCTCGAGGGCGAGTTCTGATCTTCGGGCGGATCTGCCGCCGCTCCTGACCCGCCAGGCGGGCGCCTGAGACGTGGCCCCGTTGCGCCCTGGGACCAGGACCATGCTTCGCACTGGTGGTGGGGTGCGAGGGCGCCGGCCACGGCCGGTTGGGGCCGGGGTCTGGGATCGAGCCATGATCGCCTCATTCACTGCTGCCGCTGCCATCCTGCATTGAGCCATGACGACGACGAGAACTGGAGACGCGTGGGAGAACCTGTTGGGCCGCCACTGGCATCATCTGCCGACCGGGGAGGTGGTTCAGTTGCTGGAGACAAACAGCGAGTCGGGGTTGGACCGGTTCGCGTTGAACAGTCGCCAGGCCCGGTTCGGCCCCAACCAACTCGCGCCCCGCGAAGGCCGCAGCGCGTGGATGCGCTTCCTGCTGCAGTTCCACAACCCGCTGATCTACATCCTGCTGGCGGCGGGTGGGATCAAGTTGGGGATGGGCGGGTTGGTGGACGCGGCGGTCATTTTCGCCGTGGTGTTCATCAACGCCTGGATGGGATACCTGCAGGAGGCCAAAGCCGAGCGTGCGATCGAGGCCCTGGCCAGGGGCCTGGTCACGGAATCGAACGTGGTGCGCGCGGGTAAGACCGTGCGGGTGCCGTCGACGGATCTTGTTCCTGGCGACGTGGTGCTGCTGGCCTCGGGCGACAAAGTGCCGGCTGACTTGCGGCTGGTGGCGACCCGGAACCTCCAGATCGCCGAGGCGACGTTGACCGGCGAATCCACGTCGGTGGAGAAGGCGGCCGACGCGCAACTCGCCCCGGAGACGGTCCTCGCCGACCGGACGAACATGGCCTACGCCTCGACGCTGGTGACCTACGGCCAGGGCCGTGGGGTCGTGGTGGCCACGGGCGAGCACACCGAGATCGGGCGCATTTCCGACCTGATTGCGGCTGCGCCCAGCCTGGAAACGCCGTTAACGCGCAAGATGGCCAGGTTCGGCCACAAGCTCTTGATCCTGATTTTGGGGTTGGCGGCGGTGGTTCTGGCGGTGGGCTTGCTCCGGGGCGAACGGTGGGACGAGATCATCGGATCGGCCATCGCGTTGGCGGTGGGGGCCATTCCCGAGGGATTGCCGGCGGCGGTGACGGTCACCCTGGCGATCGGCGTAGCCCGCATGGCCAAGCGGCGCGCCATCATCCGGAAACTGCCGGCCGTCGAAACGCTCGGCAGCACCACCGTGATCTGCTCCGACAAGACGGGGACCCTGACGCAGAACCAGATGACGGTGCGCCAGGTGGTTGTGGGCGATCGGGTGTATGAGGTGGGTGGCCACGGTTACGAACCGCAGGGCCACCTGACCCTCGACGGGCAGAAGGTTGGCCCGGGGGAGGCCGGAGTGTGGGAGTGTTTGCGGGCTGGGCTGCTCTGCAATGACAGCGCGCTCGTGCAGAAGGAGGGCCGCTGGGACGCCCAGGGGGATCCGACGGAAGTGGCGTTGATTGTCGCCGCGCGCAAGGCCGATTTGGACGAGGCGGCGGTCAGATCGAGTCGGCCGAGGGTGGACGCCATCCCGTTCGAATCGCAACATCAGTTCATGGCCACGCTGCACGAGGGGGGCGATGCCGGCCGCAGGCTGGTCTACTTGAAGGGGGCGGTGGAGGTGGTGCTGGATCGTTGCCAGTCAGCGCTCGATGCGCGCGGGCAACTGGTGACGGCGGATCGCGAGGCCATTCAGGAGCGGGTCGCGCAACTGGCGGCCGCTGGCTTGCGGGTGCTGGCCTTCGCGCGCGCGGAGGTGGGTGGGGAGACGCAACACCTGCGCGCTCCCGACCTGCCGCGTGGCTTCACCTTTCTCGGGCTGCAGGGGATGATGGATCCGCCGCGGCCGGAGGCGATCGAGGCGGTGGCTGACTGCCACCGTGCGGGAATCCAAGTGAAGATGATCACGGGCGATCACGCCGGGACCGCCGTGGCGGTCGGTCGGCAGTTGGGCCTGGTTAGAGAGGCTCCAGGGCAGGACCGCCCGACCGCGGTGACGGGCAAGGAGCTGGCTGCACTCACCGATGAATCCCTGATCGAGGTGGCGGAGAGTGTCTCGGTCTTCGCGCGCGTCAGCCCGGAGCAGAAGCTGCGGCTGGTGGAGGCCCTGCAGGCGCGGGGGCACGTCGTGGCCATGACGGGCGACGGGGTCAACGATGGTCCCGCGTTGAAGCAGGCCAACATTGGGGTGGCCATGGGCATCACGGGGACGGAGGTTGCCAAGGAAGCCTCGGACATGGTGTTGACGGACGACAACTTCGCCTCCATTCGGGCGGCGGTGGAGGAGGGGCGGAACGTGTTTGACAACCTGACCAAGATCATCGCCTGGGCGTTGCCGAGCAATCTCGGGCAGGGCCTGGTGATTTTGGCCGCCTCCCTGGTGGGGACGACCTTGCCGATCCTTCCCCTGCAGGTGCTGTGGATCAACATGACGACCGGGGGGTTGCTGGGCTTATTTCTCGCCCTGGAACCGAAGGAGCGGGATTTGATGCACCGGCCTCCCCGGGCTCCCGGCGCCCCCCTGCTGACCGGGCGGATGCTGGCGCAGGTGGGGCTCGTCGGCCTGCTCATCCTGCTCGCTGCCTTCGGGCTGTTCCAATGGGAGTTGGCTCGCGGAGCCGGGCTGGAGGCTGCCCGCACGGTGGCGTTGAACACGGTGGCCGTGATCCAAGCCCTCTACCTGGTCAACTGTCGTTCCCTGCGCCATTCGATCTGGTCGATCGGCCTGTTCCGCAACGGGTGGCTGTGGCTGGGCGTGATCGGCGTGTTGCTCCTGCAGGCCGGCCTCACCTACTTGCCGTGGTTGAACACGGTGTTCCAGACCGCCCCGATTGGCGGGGACGAGTGGGTGCGCATCTTGGGCGCCGGCCTGATCGGCATGCTGCTGGTGGAGTTGCAGAAGTGGCTGGTCCATCGGAAAGAACGGCAGGCGTGAGCGCAGGCACTCGATCCAGGGCATCGTGTCGCGCGCTCCGCCGTCGGACGGAGGCGAGGGAGATCGGTCAGCGAGGGCATGCTCGGATCGGGGCTTCCAGGTGCGAACTCTTGGTTGGGAGGATTCTCTCCCGGTCTCCCTCCCCCCAACTCAATCGAGGGTTTGGCGGTAGCGTTTAATGCCGAGGGTGAGGACGACGAGGAGGAAGAGGGTGAGGGGGGCGAGTTCGGGGAGGAGGTCAGGGAGGGTATTCCCCTTGAGGAGGATGCCGCGGACGATCCGCAGGAAGTGGGTGAGCGGGAGGATTTCGCCGAGGTATTGGGCCCAGGTGGGCATGCCGCGGAAGGGGAACATGAAGCCGGAGAGGAGGATGGAGGGGAGGAAGAAGAAGAAGGCCATTTGGACGGCCTGGAGCTGGTTGCGCGCGATGGTGGAGAAGGTGATGCCGACGGCGAGGTTGGCGGCGATAAAGAGGAGCATGACGAGGAGGAGCAAGGGGACGCTGCCAACGATGGGGACGCGGAAGAGGAAGCGGGCAGCGGTAAGGACCAGGAGGACCTGGAGGTAGCCGACCAGGATGTAGGGCACGATCTTGCCGATCATGACTTCGGCGGGATGGGCGGGGGTGGCGAGGAGGTTTTCCATGGTGCCGCGCTCTCGTTCGCGGGTGATGGCGAGGGCCGTGATGATGACCATGGTCATGGTGAGGACGACGCCGATGAGGCCGGGGACGATGTTGTACTGGGTGATGGTTTCGGGGTTGTAGAGGCGATGGACGCGGAGTTCCGCCGGGCCGGGCCGGGCGGCGAGGTGGGCGAGCGGGCCGTGGAGGTCACGGTCGAAGGCGTGGTCGATGAGGGCGCCGAGGGCAGAGATGGCGCCGCTGGCGGCCACGGGGTCGGTGGCATCCGCTTCGAGGAGGACGGCGGGACGCTCGCCGCGGAGGAGGCGGCGCTCGAATCCCTCCGGGACGTGGATGAGGAAGAGGACGTCGCCGTGCTGGAGGAGTTGGCGGGCGTGGTGCTCGCTGTCGGCGGTCGTGACGAAGCGAAAGTAATCGGTGTGCTGGAGGGCGGCGAGGAGGGTGCGGCTGAAGGTGCTGCGGTCGGCATCGAGGACCGCGGCGGGGAGGTGTTTGGGATCGGAGTTGATGGCGAAGCCGAAGAGGATGAGCTGCATGAGGGGGATGCCGACCATCATCGCGAAGGTGACGCGGTCGCGGCGCATCTGGATGAACTCCTTGACGGCGAGGGCCCAGAAGCGGCGGAGATCGAACTCGGCCTTCATGCGAAGTTATCCCGGGCGCGGTCCATGAGGGCGATGAAGACATCTTCGAGGCTAGGCTCGATGCGGCGCAGGGCGAAGGGCGGATGCTGCCACTCGGCCAGGGCTTGGGCGAGGGCGGGGTGGTCGCGTCCGCTGAGGTGGAGGGTAGTGCCGAAGGCGACGACTTGGTCGACGCCGGGGCGGGCTCGCAGCGTCTGGGCGGCGGCGGGGAGGTGGGGGCCGCGGAGTTCCCAGGTCTCCAGGTGGGCGCCACGGATGACTTCGGGGACGGTGCCTTGGGCGAGGAGGGCGCCGTAGGCGATGTAGGCGAGGCGGTGGCAGCGTTCGGCCTCGTCCATGTAGTGGGTGGTAATGAGGACCGTCAGGCCGGTGGCGGCGAGGCGGTGGATTTCCTCCCAGAACTCACGGCGGGCCTTGGGGTCGACGCCCGCGGTGGGCTCGTCGAGGAGCAGGAGGCGGGGTTGGTGGATGAGGCAGGCGGCGAGGGCGAG
>CAZVRY010000048.1:0-32679 GCA_964629545.1 uncultured Verrucomicrobiota bacterium
TGCGCGTCGGTTCGTTCGACTTGGAAGCTACCCATGAACCGTCGCCCCATCCCTCCCCCCAACCGTTGCCAGCGCAGCGATGACACAGGTTGGGGGGAGGGAGATAGGGAGAGGGGGAATCACTTCGGTTCAGGGGTTCAGGGTGCGAAAGCTCGGTTGGAACAGGGTGGCCAAGGCCGGGTGAGGGGCGGTCAGAGTTTCAACATGAGAATGGCTGAGGGCGAGGAAGGCGGCATTGACCGTGGGGGGCGGTGCTTTTAAGGTCGTGGGCCTGTGATGACGCCCGATTTGACTGGTGGACTGGTTTCGGAAGCGGCGCCGCGGCAGCAGATGGAGGCGGACATTGTTTGTGTTGGTTTTGGGCCCGCGGTGGGTGGGTTTCTAACGACGTTGGCTCGGCGGATGATGCGTCCTGATGGCAGTCCGGCCTTCGAGAGCGTGGTGGCGCCGGGGATGCCCTTGCAGGTGATGTGCTACGAGCGGGCGGACGACATCGGGTTTGGGGTGTCTGGGGTGGTGACGCGGGCACGGAGTCTTCGGACCACGTTTCCGGATTTGGAGGCGGCGCAGATCCCGATGGCGGCGCCGGTGACGGAGGAGAAGGTGCTGTATCTGCTGGACCCGGTCGGGGCGAGTCGGCGGTCGTGGGGATTGCGGATGGCGGATCGTTGTTTGCGGATGGGGAGGGGTGTTTTGCCGTTGGCGCACGACGCCTTGGAGGTGCCTTGGACGCCGGAGTTTCTGCATAAGGCGAGCGGGTTGGTGCTTTCGATGGGGCAGTTCAACCAGTGGGTGGGCCAGCAACTGCTGGGCACGGGTTGCGTGCAGATCTGGCCGGGGACGCCGGTTGCCTCCGCGTTGGTGGAGGACCGGCGGGTCGTGGGGGTTCGGTTAATGGACCAGGGGACGGATCGACAGGGTCAACCGGCCGCGGGGTATATGGCCGGGATGGATGTGCGAGCGGCGCTGACGGTGGTGGGGGATGGGCCGGTGGGAGCGGTGGGGCAGCAATTGGATCGGGAGTTTGGGCTGCCGGCGGGGCATCATCAGTACGAGTGGGCGGTGGGGATGAAGTTCGTGGTGGACTTGCCGCCGGACACCGAGTTGCGGCCCGGCACGGTGTTCCACACGTTGGGGTATCCGGAGCCGGAGATCTTCGGGTTTCTCTATGTGCATCCCGATCGGGTGGCGTCGTTGGGGATTTTCGTGCCGTCGTGGTTCGACAGTCCGATGCGCACGGCGTATCGGTATTTGCAGCATTGGATGATGCATCCGTATCTCTGGCGGTATCTGCGGGGTGGCAGGTTGCGTTCGTGGGGGGCGAAGTCGCTGCAGGAGAGCGGGCGCCGGGGTGAGCCGCATCTGGTGGGGGACGGGTATGCGCGGATTGGGGAGGGGAGCGGGAGTACGAATGTGCTGACGGGGTCTGGGGTGGACGAGGCCTGGGCCACGGGCGTTCAGTTAGCGGAGGCGGTGGCGCACCTGCTGACGGAGAAGCGGCCGTTCACGCGGGAGAACCTCGAACAGACTTACGTGCGCCTCCGTCGCGCCAGTTGGGTCGAGGAGGAGGGACGGATCGCCGAGTTCTCGCGCGATGGGTTTACGCGTGGGGTGGTCACGGGGTTGGTGGGCATGGCGCTGGCGGGGTTGACGCAGGGCAAGGTGGCCATGCCGGGGCGTCCGCGGCCGCCGCAGGGCCGGGTTCCGAGTCTGGAGGAGTATTACCGGGGCCGGATTGCCCCGGAGGAGATCCGGAGGTTGCGAGCGGAGTGCGATGCGCGGGGGGCGTCGCTCCACGGGGCGTTGATGGAGCGGGCGGGGTGGCCGGCGATCCCGCACGACGGGGCGTTACTGGTGTCGCATCAGGATGCGTTGCTGTTGGGCGGCAAGGTGCAGGCTCCACCCGGTTACGCCGATCACGTTGTGTTTCTCTATCCGAACAGTTGCGCGGCCTGTGGGACGAAGATCTGCATTGAGATGTGCAGTGGTCAGGCGATTCACCCTGGGGAAGGGGGGCGGCCGGCGTTCGACCGGGAGAAGTGCGTGCACTGCGGCGCGTGCCTCTGGAATTGTGGCACGGCCGATCCTAACGATCCCGAGCGCGGCGCGATTGCCTTTCGCGCGGGGCCGGGGGGGTTGCATTCGGCGGAGAACTGAGCGGGGGTGAGGGGGCGACCGGGATCTACTCGGGGTGCTCGTGGTCGTGGTCGGGGGTTTCGAGGCCGGTGGGGAGGGTGACGGGGGGCGTGGGAGGGACCTCGGCCGAGGGGGAGGCGGCGGCTGGGGTTTCGGGGGCCTTGTCCATGAGGAAGTCCTTCCGTTGTTTGAGGAGGGTTTCGACGGTCCAGCGGGCGGTGATGTAGGTCCACTTCTCGAAGGACTTCTCGAGTTTGAGTTTGTCTTCGAGTTTGGAGCGCTTGTCTTTGAATTCCTTGTCGAGGCGTTCTTTGTCCTCGGGTTTTTCATCCGGTCCGGCGGATCGTTCCGGGGCGAGGTTGGCGCTGACCGTGAAGGCGAGATAGTGGTTATCCTCGCCGCTCTTGCCTCCGACCTTGACGGTGTAGGTGAAGCCGTCGAAGGTTTCGAGGGTGGCGGTGACAGGTTGATCGAGGCCGGTTTCTGCTGGGGTGGCTTGGGGGTTGGCGACATCGACGAAGCTGGGGGAGGAGAGGAGCCAACCGGCGGAGGAACTCTTGCCGGTATCGAGGGTTTCGCCTTCCTGGGGGTCGGCGAGTTTGATTTCGCCATTTTCCTGTTCACGGAAGAGTTTCCAGGAGGCGGCGGGGTTGGTATGGGTGACGGCGACGGACTTCAGTTTCTCGACTTTGAAGAAGTCTTTGCCGAGCCAGGATTCGGGTTTGGGTTCGATGTTGGAGAGGGGGTCGCGGATGATGGCGGCTTCCTTGGCGCCTGGGGTCATGAGGAAGCGTCCGTCGGGCCAGCCGTCGTCGCCGAAGGGGGAGGCGCCGCTGCTTTGGCGCATGTGTTTTTTGCCGAGGAGGAGTTGGCCGGCGTCTTTGCCGTCTTTGGTTTTGAATTCGACGAGGGTGCCGGCGCCGTTGGTGGGGCCTTGGGCGGGGTTCAGGAGTTCGAGGCGGGCGAGTTGGGAGGGGCCGACGGGGGTGGTTTGGACGGGTTTGAGTTCCCAGATTTTGCGGAGGAAGTCGCTGATTTCGGAGAAGGCGGCGGGGTAATCGTAGCGTTCGCGGACGCGCCAGGTCTCGTCGGTTTTGACGAGGTGGAGGGCGTTGGAGGCGTTTTGGATGCGGATGTGGGTGATGTCGTTGAGGGGGAAGTTGGGGAGGAGGCGTTCGCCTGGGGTGCCGGAGGCCAGGCGCCAGGACTGGTTATTGCGCTGGTAGAGGAAGGCAGCGATACCGCCGACCAGGAGGCCGACGACGAGGGCGAGGGTGAGTTGGGTGCGGTTCATTTGGCGGCGGTCGTCTTGCGTTTGAAGAGGGCCAGGGCGACGCCTCCTGCGGCCACGAGCAGGGGCATGCCGGCGATGTTCATCCACTTGAGGCGGGTGACGAGGGAGTCGATGTCGCGGCGCAGGGTTTTGCGGACCTCCCGGAGGTCGCGTTTGGCGTCGGCCTCCTGTTTCTTGAACTTGATGATTTCGGCTTGTTGTTCGGGGGAGAGGATGGAGCGTTGGCTTTGGTCCTTGGAGCGTTGGAGTTCGTTCAGGCGTTGCTGGGTTTCCTGCAGGCTGTCGTCGAGTTGCTTGATTTTACCCCGGTAGGCCTCCTGGGCTTTGGCCTCCATCTCCTTGACCACGGTAAAGGGGCGGTTGAGCGAGGCGCGACTGCGGACGGCGATGAGGTTGTCGTCGCCGGCGAGTTGTTCGACGAGGCTTTGGGCGAGGTTGAGGTTCCCGTATTGGGGGATGACGATGCGTTGGCCGAAGATGTTTTGGACTTGAACGCAGACGGGGTCGAAGAGGAGGTCGGAGTCAGCGAAGAGGATGACGGTGTTTTCCTTGGCGCTTTCCTTGAGGTGGTCGCCTGCGGGGGGGGTGTCTTTGCGCTTTTCCTGGTCGCCGTCCTTGGCGGGGTCGGGCGGGTCGCTGGGTTTGCCGTCGGGGAAGGCGGTTTTGAAGGAGCCGGTGAGGCGGATGGCGAGGGGGTGTTCGCGGCCGGAGGCGCTGAAGGATTTGACGACGTTATCGCCGCCGAACTCGGCCATCATTTTCTCGATGAGTTGGGAGCGGTCGGAGGTCTTGAGGAGGGTCGTTTGGGTGAGTCCGGAGGCTGGGGTGCCGGCGAAGACGCCGCTGTAGGGGAGGAGCGCGCTGTCGATTTGTCCGGTGACGATATCGTCCGCATTGATGCCTTTGGGGGTGAGGAGCATGACGGTGGGGGCAACTTCTTCGCGTCCTCCGCGGTTGATTTGGATCATGAAGTTGAGGTCGGCGACGACCTTATTGAGGTCGAGTTCGACGCCCCAGGCTTTGAGGAGTTTCTCCATGCTGGCACCGCTGGCGCTGGCGCGCTGGAGGGGGTTCATCTGGGAGGAGCGGTTGTCGGCGATCGAGAGGGGGTCGAGGAAGGCGACGAGTTTGCCTCCGCGGAGGACGAACTGGTCGAGGGCGAACTGGCCTTTGTCGGAGATGCCTTTGGGGTAGAGGACGATCAGGACTTTGACGTCGTCGTCGATGCGGTCGGTGTCGAGGGGGATTTCCTTGACGGTGAAATCGCGCTTAAGTTCGCTGACGAATACCCAGGGTTCGCGGCCCTGCTGGCCCATTTGCATCATCATGGGGTTCATGGGCATGCCGAAGACGGGGAGGGCGCTCATGATGCCGACGACGGTGCGGTCGGGTTTGGTGACGCGGGAGATGGCGCGGGAGAGGTCGTATTCGAGGAGCCGTTCGCGGTTGGGGGAGAGGAAGGGGATGGCTTCCTTGATATCGAGGCAGCTTACGGAGAGCCCGAGGAAGAAGCGGTCGGTGAGATTGAGGGATTGGCCTTCGACCCCGTCGAGGCTAGCGGATTCCTCGGCTTCCGTATCGGGTTGGGGGTCGAGCTTTTCGATTTGGATGAGGCCTTTGGAGGCTTGGCTGTATTCGGAGAGGAGGTCTTCGACGCGGAGGGCGTAATTCTTGAATTGGATGGGCATTTCCGCTTCGGTTTGGGTGCAGTAGAAGCGGATTTTGACGGGGGTATCGAGTTTTCCGAGGATGGCGCGGGTGCCTGGGGAGAGGGTATGGCTCTTTTCCGCGGTCAGGTCGATGCGGGTTTTGAAGAGGCCGGCGATGAAGTTGGCGCCGAGGATGATGACGAAGATGACGGCGATGCCGGCGGTGGAGAAGAGGAGGGTCTCCAGTTGTTTGCGTTTGAGGTTATCCATGGCGAGGGGGATGGGAGAGGGGTTGGGCGGGTCAGCCGGCGCGATGGGCGCGGAGGATGACGCCGGTGGTAAAGAGAGAGAAGACGATGACGCTGAGGAAGAAGAGGACGTTGCGGGAGTCGAGGACGCCTTTTTGGAAGCTCTCGAAGTGGGTCATGACGCTGAAGTTGGTGACGATGCCGACGAGCCAGCGAGGGGCCCATTGGATGAGGAGGTCGGTGACAGGTTCCCAGCCGCAGAGGATCAGGAAGAGGCAGAGGACGACGGAGACGATGAAGCTGACGACCTGGTTTCGGGTCATGGCGGAGGTCATGCAGCCGATGGCGAGGTAGGCGCCGGCGAGGAGGAGGCTGCCGATGTAGCCGCCGACGATCACGCCGTTGTCGGGATCCCCGAGGTAGTTCACGGTGAGGAAGACCGGGAAGGTGAGGGCGAGGGCGATGGCGAGGAAGAGCCAGGAGGCGAGGAATTTGCCGAGGATGGCTTGCCAGCTGGTGACGGGCAGGGTGAGGAGGAGTTCGAGAGTGCCTTGGCGGCGTTCTTCGGACCAGAGCCGCATGGCGACGGCGGGAACGAGGAAGAGGTAGAGCCAAGGGTGCCAGGCGAAGAACCAGAAGAGGGAGGCTTCGCCTCGCTCGATGAGCCGGCCGATCATGAAGGTGAAGAAGCCGGTGAGGAGGAGGAAGATGACGATGAAGACGTACGCGACGGGGGAGGCAAAGTAGCCGGTGAGTTCCCGTTTGGCGACGGCTTTGACGTTATGCCAGGCGTTGGTGTGTTCGCTCATTGCCGGTTTTGGGAGACGGTGTCAGGGAGAGTGATGCTGCGGAACACCTCGTCGAGGCGTCCTTCTTCGGTATGAAGTTCCTGGATTTGCCAGCGTTCGGTGGCGGCGAGGGCGCTGAGGGCGCGGGCGAGTTCGCCCTGGCGGCCTTCTTTGGAGGGGGCGACCCGGACGGTGGCGGCGTGGGGCGATTCCTGGAGGATGGTGACTTTGCGGGCGGGGGGGAGGGCGGAGATTTTTTGGGACAAGGCCGCGGCTGGGGTGCTGGCGACGGTGAGCAGAACGGCTCCGGCGTGGTCGGAGCGCTGTTTCAATTCCGCGGGGGTGCCGTTGGCGACGATTTGGCCGCGGTCGATGATGATGGCGCGGGAGCAGGCTGCTTCGACCTCTTCGAGGATGTGGGTGGAAAAGATGATGGCCTTTTTCTCGCCCATTTTGCGGATGAGGTTGCGGACTTCGTGTTTTTGGTTGGGGTCAAGACCGTCGGTCGGTTCGTCCATGATGAGGACCTCGGGGTCATGGATGATGGACTGAGCGAAGCAGGTGCGGTGGCGGTAGCCTTTGGAGAGGGTGTCGACGCTTTGGTGGAGGACGGCTTCGAGGAAGCACAGTTCGACGGCGCGGTGGACGGCCTTTTTGCGGGCGTCGCCGCTGAGGCCTCTCATTTCGGCGGCGAAGTGGAGGAAGCCGTGGACGGTCATGTCGCTGTAGGCGGGGGCGTTTTCGGGGAGGTAACCGAGGAGGCGTTTGCCGGCGATGGGTGCCTGGAGCATGGAATGGCCACCGATCCAGATCTCGCCGGCGGAAGGGGGAATGAAGCCGGTGATCATCCGCATGGTGGTGGATTTGCCGGCGCCGTTAGGGCCGAGGAAACCGAGGACTTCACCTCGTTCGACGGTGAAGGAGACGTTGTTGACGGCCACTTTGGGGCCGAACGTCTTGCACAAGTTTTGGACCTTGATCATTGGGTAACTCCGGAGCCGGCCCTTATCCATCCCGGCGGTGCTTCAGGATCTCCGCGGGCGGATGACCGTACCTACACGTATCATCGCATCGGGGGATGTTTTACTACGGCTGTCAAGCATTTGACCGAATTGGACAACGAAATGGGCAAATGTTCAAAGAAAAGTGAGGGGAGGGGGGGCAGATCGGAGATAGGAGATGGTAGATGGGGAAGGGAAGGGGGGCTGAGGAATTGGAAGGGTGGGTATTGAGGGGTTAGCCTGCATAGGTCACACGCGGTTTGGACCAGCCACGGTCTGTCGATCGACAAGATCGTACCCCTCACCCCTTACCCTCTCCCCAACCCCTTGCGGCGAAGCGTTTCAGAGGGGTTGGGGAGAGGGAGAGAGGGGGAGGGGACATGCTGGTTGTGAATGAGGCGGGTTAGGGGGTTGGGGCGGAGAGGACGACGAACCAGGCATCGCCGTAGCTGTCCTTGTCGTCGCCGCCGATGGCGGCGTATTCGCCTTTTTGAAGGGGGTGGACGGGTTGGCGGATGGTTTTGACGAGTTTGCCTTCGCCGTAGAGTTTGACTTCGAGGGTAGCGCTATCGAGTTGTTGGAGTTCGAGTTCGCATTTGGAGCTCATCTTGATTTTGCGCGTGCCGGTGGGGGGGACATCAAAGGACTGGCGGTCGATTTCGAAGTAGTTTTTCCACTTAAACATCTTCCGGAGCTTGTCGCTGAGTTTGCGGTCGAGCTCCTTCATCTCCTGTTTAGGTTTGGGGTGTTCGGTGGCCCAGACGAGTTGGGCGACGAGTTTGACGTCCTTGGGGTCGGCGGCGTAGAGGGGGTGGTGAGGGAAGAGGCCGAGGAGGACAAGGACGGCGAGTTGTGCGAAGCGTGGGAACGGGTGAGAGATCATGAGGGCGTTGGGATGGGTTCCTGGGGAAGTGTTTCGAAGCCAGGGTGCACACATTGAACCCCTGGATTTGGGGGAGAGATTGGGAATGGGAGTAAGATTAGGATTAGGATTAGGAGTAGGAGTAGGGGGGATGGCTTTTTAGTTCAGGGGGATGAGTATGGGGACGGGCGATTAGTTTGTCCAGCCGCCGGAGATCCAGGTGACGGTGAGGCCTTCGGCGTCGGAGCGGAAGGTGATGGTGGTGGCTTCTTCCTGGGCGTTGTCCACGAGCTCGGCGGGGCTGGGTTTTGGTTGGGCGTAGGGGAGTGGGGGTCGGTCGAGGTTGAGGATGGCGAGGGCGATGAGGGCGACGGCGCCGAGGGAGACGGCGAGGCGGAGCCACCATGGGGTGAGGGAGGGGCGGGCGGGGTGAGGGGAGGGGGCGGGGGATTGGATGGCGCGCTGGATTTTGGACCAATAGAACTCGCGCGATTCGGGGACGGATCGGGGGAGTTCGTTGGGGCGGAGGAGGAGGCGGGTGTGGTTGAGTTCCTGCCAGAGGGCGTTGGCCTCGGGGTTTTGTTGGAGGAGGCGATCGATAGCGGCTCGATCGTCCGGGGCCAACTCCTGGTCGAGGTGGGCCTGAAGTTGGAGGGCCAGTTCTGGGGGGATCATGACGGTTCCTTTTTCTGGTAAGCGGTCATGAGGGCCGCGGCCCGACGGCGGGCGTAGAAGAGGCGGGACATGATGGTGCCGATGGAGCAGCCCATGCGTTTGGCGATTTCTTTGTACTCGAGTTCTTCGAATTCGTGGAGGATGAGGACGGTGCGGTGTTCGTAGGTGAGTTGGGCGAGGACGTGGTCGATGGCCTGGCGGAGTTCGGCGCGTTCGAGGCCGGCGGTGGGGTTGATCGTGACGACGGGCATTTGCCGTTCGACGCCGCCGGCTTCGGCGTCGAGGTGTTCGACGGATTCTGGGCGGAAGCGTTTTTGGCGGCGGAGCTGGTCGAGGCAGAGGTTGATGACGATGCGGGTGATCCAGGTGGCGAAGCTGGACTCGCCTTGGAACTGGGCCAAGCGTTGCCAGGCTTTGATCCAGGCTTCCTGAGAGAGGTCGAGGGCTTCTTCTTCATTGCGCATCATGCTGAAGGCGCGCGCATAGATTTTGTCGCGGTGGCGGGCGACGAGCTCTTCGAAGGCTGCCGTATCGCCTTGCTGGGCGGCGGACACCAGCGCCTCATCGGGGGAGGCGGCGGGTGGCTCGCGTTGCGCCGGGGTTTCGACGGGGGCGCTGCGGGGGTTATTCAGGGGGTTATTCAGAGGCGGCCTTTGGTGCTGGGGACGAGGTGAGCGATCCTGGGGTCGCGCTGGCAGGCGGCGTCGGTGGCTTTGGCGAAGGCTTTGAAGAGGGCTTCGACGATATGGTGGGGTTCGTCTCCGTAGAGGAGTTCGAGGTGGAGGTTGCAGGCGGCCTGGTTGGTGAAGCCTTGGAAGAACTCCCTGGCGAGGCCGAAGCGGAAGGCGGAGGAGGCGTCCTGTTGTTGTTCGCGGGTGGAGAGTCGGCGGTAGGCGTAGGGGGCGAGGCCGCGCCAGACGAGGTGGGGGCGTCCGCTGAAGTCGACGACGCAGCGGGCGAGGCATTCGTCCATGGGGACGTAGGCTTCGCCGGTGAAGGGGTTCTGGGGATGGAATCCGGTTCCGTAGCGTTGGAGGCCCTTTTTATCGCCGAGGGCGAGGCGGAAGGCCTGGCCGAGGGCGAGGCCGCAGTCTTCGACCGTGTGATGGGCATCGACTTCGAGGTCGCCTTGGCAGGTGAGTTTGAGGTCCAGGACGGCATGCTTGGCGAAGAGGGTGAGCATGTGGTCGAAGAACGGGATGCCGGTTCGGATGCGGGAGGTCCCTTGGCCGTCGAGGCGGAGGTCGAGGCGGATTCGGGTTTCCTGGGTGTCGCGTTGGATGTGGGCACGCCGCGGCTGCATGGGGGGTGATTAAACACGTCGGGGCGGGCTTGGAAAGGAATTCTGGTGGTGGGGGCAATTAGCTGCGGGTGAGTTGGAGGCCGGTGGGGGAGATTGCGAAGTTGACGAAGCGCGCGCCGTGGTTGGGGGGTTGGGCCTGGAGTTCCTGGCGGATGCGGTGGGCGGCGGTGGGATCTTTAGCGAAGAGGAGCAGGTAGCCGCCGCCGCCGGCGCCGAGGAGTTTGGCGGCATCGGTCCAGTCGTGGATTCGTTGGAGGAGGGCGGCGACGGGGGCCGGGTTGGTGCCGGCGTCCAGTTGTTGGTTGAGGGTCCAGCTCGTGCGGATGGCGGCGGTGAGGGCGGGGAGGTTGGAGCATTGGATGGCCTGGAAGGCGGTTTCCGCGTTAAGGCCGATTTGGCGGAGGAGGTCGAGGTGGGTTGGGGCATTGAGGAAGATGCCGCGGACGATTTCCTGGAGGATATTTTTGGCGAGGCGGGTGAGGCCGGTGTAGTAGAGGAGGATGGTTTGGTTGGCGTGGTCGAAGAGGTGTTCTGGCAGCCACCGGAGGGTGGGTTGTTGGGCGAGGCCGGGGGAGGTTTCGATGGATTTGGCGCCGCGGAAGATGCCGCCGGCCTGGTCCTGCCAGCCGCCGCCGGTGGTGAGCATTTGTTCGAGGACGAGGGTGCGGGTGAAGAGGACGTTTTTGTCCCAGCCGAGTCCGCAGAGGTCACTGAGGGTGGCGAGGAGGGTGGCGGCGAGGATGCTGCTGGTGCCGAGCCCGGAGCCTTTGGGCACGGCGGAGAGGAGGGAGACCTCGATGCCGCCGCCGAAGTCGAGGAGTTGGGCTTGGAGGGAGGGGTGGTGTGGGGTGGTGTGGAAGCGGGGGAGGAAGCCGGCGAGGGCGAAGGCGGCTTTGGCGAGGGCGAACTCGCTTCCTGGGCGGGCGAAGGAGTCGAGTTCCTCGTAGGTGCGGATGCGTTCTTCGGTGCCCTGGTCGATGGAGCGGATGACGAGTTCTGGTTTAGGGGCGAGTTTGGCGAAGACCTGGATCGGGGGTTGGCCGTTGAGGTCGACGGCGAGGTTGACGACCCGGCCGCCGTGTTCGAGGCAGTAGGGTGGGGTATCGGTCCAGCCGCCGGCCAGGTCGAGGCGAACGGGGCAGCGGCCCCAGACTATTTGGTCGTCGAGGAGATGTCGCCGCGGGGTGACGGGTTGGAGTTGGGCATCGGCGACCATGAGTTCGCGGAGGCGGGCGAAGGCGTTAGCCTGGTGGGTTTGCCATCCGGGTTGTTGGCGGTGGCGGAGGACGGCGGAGCGGAACATGTGGTCATGGACCTGCTGCATAGGTTCCATGCCGTGGGTGGCGGCATCGTTGGCGGGGAGGGGGGCGTGACTTTTGGCGTAGAGGGCGGCGGTGGATTCGAGGTCGAGTTTGAAGAAAACGCTCCAGCGGTGGTTGCGGAGCATCGTGGGGAGGCAGGCGGCGCGGTTCTCGGCGCGTTGCGCGTAGAGTCGGGGCAGGTTGGCCTGGGTTCCGAGCTGGTTGGCGGAGAGGCGCGGGGTATGGAACCAGAGGGAGGCGAAATCGGGGCGGGGAGGGGGTTGGCTCGCGAAGAGCCATTCGAGGAAGGCGGGGTTGAGAGAATGAGGTTCCAGGACGGGGAACAGAGCGGCGTCTTGGAGGTCGGTGTCGGCTTGGATTTGGGCGTCGGCGAGGGTGAGGTTACGGCGTTGGAACCAATCGCGGGCCGGGTGGCCGAACCAGAGGGTTTGGGGGTGCCCGATGGGGCCGGCGAAGGCGTCCTGGATGCCGTAGGCGCGGAGGCCGCAGGCGGAGGGGCCGATGGGGACAACATCGAGGCAGACGCCGGGTTCGAGGTGGAGGGGCCAGTTGTTATCGGGGATGCCGGTGAGCACGTGCGAGTGAGCGAGGCGCCAGGACGCGGGGATCACGCTGTTCTCGACCCAGAGGGTGTGGTTTTGTTCTTGGCGGAGAGGGAGGTCGAAACGGGAGTTTTGGAGGTATTGATCGGGGTGCCGGCGGGCGCCCATGACGCCGAGTTTCATTTCATCGAGTTCGAGGTTTTGGAGGGCGGAGACGGAGTCGATGACTTGGCGGCTGGTTCCGAAGTGGTAGAACTCGGGTTGCGCGAGGGGGACGACGGCGCAGGAGAGGGTGGCGACGTCGGGGTCTGGGGCGGAGGGGGTGGTGCCGAGGGCGAGGCCGAAGCGGGAGTAGAGTTCGTAGGGTTGGGCGAGACCGTCGGGGAACTGGGCGGAGGCCTCATCCCAGCCGCACTTGCGGAGGAGGACGCGGAGGGCGCGTTCGCTGAGGAGCCACATGCCGGTATCGACCAGTGGGAGGTAGTCGGCGGCGAGTTCGCGGATTTGGCTGACGGGTGGTTTTTGGAGGAAGAAGGCGATTTCGTTGGGGGCGTGGCGGGGAGCGAAGAAGACGCCGAAGTCGCGGGCTTTCTCCGGGGTGACCCACATGCCGAGGCCGAGGACATCCACGGTCGGGAAGGGGGGCAGGTCCTGGCCGAAGCGGAGGAGGACATCGCCGCTGGTGATCATGGCGGCGGTGGTGGGGGGCGCGTGGTGGAGCACGCGCTGGTACCAGGGCAGTTGGAGGTCGAGGAGGGTTTGGTCGAGTCGTTGGCCGCGGGCCCAGCGGAAGACGGGGACGGGGAGGAGGGGTTTGCCGGTGACGGCGTAGGCGGGGAGGCGGCGACTTTGGCCCCCGCCGTGGATGATGAGTTTGCGTTCCCGTCGGAGCCAGGTCCAAAAGTCGAGGTGAGGGGCGGTGGCTTGCCAGGCGCTGGTGAGGAGGTGCACGGTGCCGCCGCCGGATCCGAGCCGGCGGTGAGCGGGATCGGAGCCAGCGAACCAAGTGGGGCGGGGTCGGTGCTCGAGGTCAGGGAAGGCCTCTGCCATTTGCGGGGGCAAGGAGAGGAGGTATTGGATGGGAGGGGTAGCCGAAGCCGTCATATGACTGAGTGGAGGATGGTGGGCTGGGGGCGGGTGGCCTGTCGAGGGGAATGCGGCGGCCAGAATCTGCGGCTAACCGGGGATGGGGGGGCGGTTCAGGGGCCCGGTCGGGGTGTCGCCCATACGAATACGCCATCCTTTTCAGGGAGACCACGGCGCATGAAGCCATGTTTTTGTTGATTACCAATCACTTGCGAGTTTCAACATGAGGATTGCTGGGGGTGCTGCGGAAGGGGGTTGCGGAAATGGGAATCTTGGGCACATTAGCGCTCCAAATTGACTGAATATGACCAAGCCAAAGATCATTGCGTATTTGAAGCCGACGTGTGGATGGAGCAACGGGGTGCGAGCGGTGTTGCGGAAGTATGACCTGCCGTTTGAGGATCGGGACATCATCAACGATCCGGCGCAGCGGCAGGAGATGATCGAGAAGAGCGGGCAGACGTTAAGTCCGTGCGTGGAGGTGGATGATCGGATGCTGGCGGATGTGAGTGGGGACGAGGTGGAGGCCTATTTGTTGGCGCAGGGTTTGGTGCGGCCGAACGGGCGGGAGGCGGAGGCGCCGACCAACCAAGCCTGCGCGCACGAGGCTGGCGAGAGTTGGGTGCAATTCCGGCGGTAAAGGCGGGTCAGGGGGTGCCGGCGCCGAGGTTGCGGAGGGCATCTCGCACGCGGGCTGCCTGTTCGTAGTCCTCGCGGGCGACGGCCTCGTGGAGGGACCGTTCCAGTTTCTCTTTTTCGGTGAGGGGGCGCTGGGCGCGGAGTTCCTGGAGCCAGAGTTCGAGGGATTGTATTTCGCCGCTGGTTTCGAGGAGGGCGGTTTCCTCCCAATCGAGGTAGAACTGGCGGATTTCCGCGAGGGTATCCTGCACGATTTGGATGGCCTCGGCGTGGCTGTTGGTTTGGAGGGCGAGGGTGCCGAGGGCGCGGGCGCGCATCATGAGGGTTTGCGGGCGGAACTGCTGGAGGGACCAGGCCAGTTCGTCGGAGGGGGCGAAGTCGTCGACGAAATCGAAGGCTTCGAGGTTGCGCTCGGTGTCGCGGAGAACGCCTTCGTAGTCTTCGAGTTGGAAGAGGCAGATATAGCGGTGGTGGTATTGGATGGCCTCCTGTTGGAGGCGGGAGCAGTCTTCGGGGGCGAGTTGGTAGGAGGCGTTTTCCTCATCTTGCTGGGGGCGAAAGGACTCGGCTTGGGCGCGGAAGTGGTGGAGGAGGGACTCTTGGCCGAGGGGGCGTTTGCCGTCGGGCCGACCGGAGGCATTCATCTGGAGCAGGCCTAGGTCGACGCGCAATTGGATCTTATCCTGGCCGTCGCGGCCTTTGATCCGGCGCACCGCGACCTCGCCGGGGCGGTAATCCCAGGCTTCGAGCAGGCGGGTGATGTCCCAGTTCATGGTAGGACTATGGGGGTGGGCGGCGGTGAAGTCAACGGACCGTGTTCCGGGGATGGTGGCTGGGGCTGGCTGGGGCTTGCCATCGTGGGAGGGGGTTCGCAGAATGGGGTCATGATCATCTGCGGCGATGGCTGGGGGCGGTTGGCGGTGGCGGTTTGGGCGGCGGGGTATGTGGCGGTGGGGGCGGCGGATCAGCCGCAGTGGGGGCAGGCCTGGACTCGGAATCTGGTCTCGGCGGAGCGGGGTTTGCCGGCGTCGTTCGATCCGAGGACGGGGGTGAATGTGCGTTGGCAGGCGGCATTGGGGACGGAGACGCATTCGACGCCGGTGGTGGCTGGGGGGCGGGTGTTGATTGGGACGAACAACGGCGAACCGCGGGATCCGAAGCACCAGGGGGACCGTGGGGTGTTGATGTGTTTCGACGAGGCGGATGGCCGCTTCCTTTGGCAGTTGGTGGTGCCGAAGCGGTCGGAGGATCCCTATTTGGACTGGCCGAACAGCGGGATCTCATCGCCGGCGACGGTGGAAGGGGACCGGGTTTACGTGGTGAACAACCGCGGGGAGGTAGTGTGTTTGGACATTCACGGGATGGCGAATGGGAACGATGGGCCGTTCACGGAGGAGGGGGAGGCGATGTCACCGCCTGGGGCTGCCTTGGAACCTGGGCCACTGGATGCTGACATTGTTTGGCGGTTCGACCTGACGGCGGGGGCGGGGATTTACTCGCACGACGCTGCGCACAGCTCGATTCTGGTATTGGGCAACCATTTATATCTCAACACGGGGACGGGGGTGGACAACACCCATCGCCGGATTCGCGCGCCGGACGCGCCCAGTTTGGTGGTGTTGGACAAGCGCACGGGGCGCTTGTTGGCTCGGGAGCGGGAGGGGATTGGGCCGAACATATTTCACAGCACGTGGTCGGCCCCCTCGCTCGGGGTGGTGAAGGGACAGGCGCGGGTCTATTTCGCGGCGGGGAACGGGTTGCTTTATGCATTCGAGCCGTTGCCGGCGGGTTTCGAGTTGGAGGGCGAGGCGGGGGAGGTGGCCACGCTCAAGAGGGTGCTGCGCTACGATTTTGATCCGGGCGCTCCGAAGGAGGACGTTCATCGTTTCAACAGCAACCGGCGGGAGAGCCCCAGCAACTTTTATGGGATGCCGGTTTGGGTGGATGGCCGCGTGTACCTGGCGGGAGGGGGCGACATCTTCTGGGGCAAGAACGAGGCCTGGCTGAAGTGTGTGGACGGGCGGGGGGAGGGGGACGTGACCGCGACGGCGACGGTTTGGTCTTACGCGTTGGAGAAGCACACCTTGTCAACGCCGGCGGTTCTGGATGGGATTGCTTACGTCACCGACTCTGGGAAGAGGGTGCACGCGGTGGAGGCAGAGTCTGGTCGGGGATTGTGGACGCACGACGCGAGGAACGAGTTTTGGGCTTCGCCGTTGGTGGCGGATGGGAAGGTGTATGTGGGGACCCGTGGGGGAGACCTGCTGGTGTTCCGGCACGGGCGGGAGAAGGAGTTGCTGGCGGAAGTCCGGCTGCGCGAACCGATCAGCGCCACGGTGACGGCGGCGGGGGAGACGTTGTATGTCGCGACGATGTCGCGGCTCTACGCGGTGGCGGTGGGGGCGGGTTCCGCTTCGGTTGGCGGGGGTTTATGAAGGGCGGCGAGGGGGGGGGCCAGGGATTCTGCCCATGAATCCCCTAAGCGGTTTCCTCCAGGGTCCAGCCTTTGCGGTAGTCCCGGTGGAGGAGGCGGTTGGCGGCGGGGGAATTGACGATGCGGCCGGAGCCGAGGTCGTAATCGAGGGGGCCTTCGACCAGGGTGGCGAGGTTGGCCAGTTGCATGATTTCGGTGAGGGGACCTCCGAGGTCGAAGCTGGAGAAGGTGCGGCCGCGTCCTTTGCAGGCTTCGACCCATTCCTGGTGATGTCCTGGGGAGCGGGGCAGGGATGGAGGGGGTCCGCCTTTGAACCCTTCGAAGGTGGATTCCGGCAGGAGGACGAAGCGTGTATTCCAGGGGCAATCGGAGTAGAGGGAGCCTTTGGTGCCGACGAGGAGGTCGCCCCAGCCCTGCATGGGGAAGCCGAGGAGGAGGTCGGGGGACGGGCGGTGTTTGGCGTAGAGGGTGAGCTTGACGGGGGGGAGGGTTCCCCTGGCGGGGAATTGGACCTCGGCGGTCAGGGCTGAGGGGTAGCCCTCCTCGTCGCGTTCGGACGGTTTGGCTTCGCAGCGGAGGACGGTCCGCGGGGAACCTGGCGGGTTGGCGGCGGTCCAAAGGTCGGCCAAGCGGAGGGCGCGGAACATGATATTGCCGGTGTGACAGCCGAAGTCGCCGACGATTCCGCTGCCGAAGGCGCGCCAGGCGCGCCAGGCGGCGGGGACGTAGGCGGGGGCGTAGGGACGTTCCTGGGCGGGGCCCAGCCAGAGATCCCAGTTCAGGGTGGGGGGGGCGGGTGGGTTGCCGGCGGGGCGTTGGAGGGGTCCGTTGCCGCCGTCGAACCAGACATGAGCTTCGTGGATGTCGCCCAGGACGCCGCCGTGGGCCAACTCGACGGCGCGGCGCAGGCGGTCCGAGGCGGAGCCCTGGTTGCCCATTTGGGTGACGACGCCGGTTTTTCTGGCCGTTTCGCGCAGGACGCGGGCTTCCCAGACGGTGCGGGTCAGGGGTTTTTCGCAGAAGACGTGTTTGCCGTGGCGCATGGCGGCGACGCAGGCGACGGCGTGGGTGTGGTCGGGGGTGGCGACGATGACGGCGTCGATGTTCTGGCCCACTTCCTCGAACATGCGGCGGAAGTCTTGGAAGGGTTTGGCGGAGGGGTAACGGGTGTAGGCATCGCCGGCGCGGGCCTGGTCGACATCGCAGAGCGCGACGACCTGGGCGCCGGCGGCGACGGCTTGGTCCATGTCGCCGCGGCCTTGGCCGCCGACGCCGATGACGGCGAGGTTAAGTTTGTCATTGGCTTGGTAGCCGAAGGCGCGCTGCGCGTGAGGGAGGAGGAGGAAGCCGGTGGAGACGGTGGCGGAGCGGTGGAGGAAGGATCGGCGGGTGATGTGGAGGCGGGTTGGTTTCATGGTGCGGGTGGCGTGATGATGGCGGGATCGTGGGCGTGGATCTGGGGTTGGTCAAGAGCGGGGCGTGGGGGTTCAGGGGAGGGTGGGAGGGGGGAGGTCGGCGGCGGTGGCGGCGCGGTAGTCGGCGTGGGCGCGGAAGAAGTCGGTGAGGGCGTCGAGGGCGAGGAGTTCCGCTTCGAAGGCGGTGCGTTCGCGCAGTTGGAGGGCAAGGAAGTCGGTGGCGCCCTGGCGGAAGCGTTCGGTTTCTGCGGATTGGAGGTCGCGGGCGAGCTGGAGGTTGAGGGCGGTTTGTTGGATTTGTTCGAAGGCGGCTTGGAGGGCGGAGAAGGCGTCGCGGGTTTCGGTGCGGATGCGGTCGCGGGCGAAGCGTTGTTCGTTTTCGAGGCGGGTGGTTTGGGCGTCGAGTTCGGCGAGGCGCCCTCGGGCCTCGCGGCGTTGGAGGGGGAGCCGGAGTTCGACGCCGGCCTGGAGTTCGAATTCGGATTTATCCTTATAGAGCTCGTCGCCGATGTCCTGGCTGGCGACGGCGGTGGCGTCGAGGTTAGGGAGGCGTTGGTTGCGGGCGAGGCGGCGGTCGATATCGAGTTTACGGAGGGCGAGGTCGAGGGAGGACAGTTCTGGGCGGCGGGCGAGGGCCTGTTCGATATCGGCGTCGAGGTGGTCTGGGGAGGGGGGGATGGGGGCAGGGAAGGCGTTGGGGAGGCGGTCGCGAGTGGCGACGACGGGGTCGTGCTGGGGGTTACGGAGGAAGAGGGAGAGGGCGAGGGAGGCGGCTTCGAAGCGGCGCCGGGCTTGGACGGCGGCGATTTGGCGGGCGGCGACGAGTTGTTGGTTATCGGTGAGGACGAGGCGGGGGATGAGTCCGGAGTTGGCCTGTTGGGTGAGGGCATCGACGCGGTCTTGGGCGAGGTGGAGGAGGCTTTCGGCGGCTCGTTCGCGTTGGCCGGCGGAGAGCCAGAGGTAATAGGCGACGGTGCCGGAGCGGAGGAAATCGAGTTGTTGGCGTTGGATGGTGGGGTCGGCGAGGGATTGGTCGAGGCGGGCTTTGGCGAGGGAGGCGCGACGGGGGTCGAGGGGGCCGCCGCGGAGGAAGGGGAGGCGGAGGCCGAGGCTGAATTCGCCGTCGCTTTGGGTGCGGCGGGGGTCGTAATCGGGGAGGAGGCCGCGGGTGATCCGGTAGCCGCCGAAGAGGGTGCTTCCCCAGAGGCTGGTGAACTGTTCGAAGCCGGTTTCGACCGTTCGGCTTTCGTAGTAGCCGGCTGGGGTGCCGAAGAGGCGGGTCGTGGAGAGGAAGTCGAAGGCGCCCTGGGCGGATTGGAGGCGGCCGTCGGCGAGGTCGCGTTCGACGAGGGCGGCGAGGAATGGGGGGTAACGGTTGGTGATACTTTCGATGACTTCGGCGAGGGTGAGCGTGAGGGGGAGGGGGGGTGGTTGTGGGGTTGGGGGTTGCCCGTGGGCGGGGGCGAGGAGGGTGGCGAGGGTAGCGAGGGTGAGGGGGAGGGGGCTCACGGCTTTTTGGGCTGGAGTTCGGTGAGGAGGCTGGGGTCGAGGGCGGGGGGGAAGCCGTTGATTTGTCGCCAGGCCTCGAACCAGAGGGGGACGCGTTGGAGGAAGATCCAGCCGTTGGCGCGGACGCCTTGGCGAAGCCAGCGGGGGCTGGGCCAGGGTTGGGGTCGGGTGGAGCCGTCGGGGTGGGGGAGGAGGTCGGGTTGTTCCGCGACGAGGACGCGGAATTGCCCGCGGCCGTTATCGGTGGGGTCGACGAGGACGACTTCGCCGCCGAAGGTCCCGACGGCGAGGCTTGGCCAGCCGATGATTTGGACGGCGGGCCAGCCTTCGAACTGGACGCGGACGGGGCTTCCGGGGCGGGTGATGTTACCGGCGGGGTCGGTTTCGCGGGCGCGGAGGAGGGGCATGTCGTTGCCGTCGATCAGGAGTTCGACCATGCGGTGGTCGGTGGTGGGGATGATGGTGCAGAGTGGGGACCCGGCGCGGAGGAAGGTGCCTTCGTTGGCCTCGACGCGGAGGACGATGCCGTCGCGGGGGGCGAGGACGCGTTGGTTCTGGGTTTGGCTGATTTGGATATTGAGGGAGAGGAGGGATTGATCGGCGGCGGCGAGGTCGGCTTGGGCGCTATCGCGTTGGGCTTGGGCTTGGTTCAGGGAGGCGCGGAGGTCGACGGCGGCGCGTTTGAGTTCGGTTTCGGCGCGGACGCGTTCCGCGCTGGTGCGGTCGCGTTCGAGGGTGGCGAGTTCGAAGTCGCGTCGGGAGGCGAGGCCGCGGGGGTCTTGGACGAGGGAGAGGAGGCGGTCGTAGTGGAGTTGGGCGGTGGTGGCGGCGATGGTGGCGGCGTCGAGGCGGGCTTGGGCGGCGTCGAGGGCGAGGGGGAGGGCTTGTTGGAGTTCGTCGATTTGGCGGGTGAGGGAGGCGACGCGTTGTTGGGCGGCGTGGCGGCGGGCTTGGGCGGCGTCGCGTTGGGCCTGGAGGTTGGCGAGGAGGTTGGGGTCGTTGTCGACGAGATCGAAGAGGAGGTCGCCGGTTTGGACGGTTTGCCCTTCGACGATATGGGCGCGGTGGACGCGGCCGGCGAGCGGGGCTTCGAGGTTGACGGCGCGTTCGAGGGGGTTGTAGGCGATGACGCGGCCGCTTCCGGTGACGAACTGTTGCCAGGGGAGGAAGAGGAGGGCGAGGAGGAGGGCGAGGAAGCCGGTGCCGATGGCGAGGCTGAACCAGCGGAGGGAGCGGGGCGAGCGGGCGCGTTGGAGGGCGGGGAGGTTGGCGCGGTGATCGAGGAGCGGCATGGCGCTGGAGAGCCATGGGGTTGGGCGGGGCGCGCGGGTCATGTTATGGGGTGGGAGTGGGGGGCGCGGGGGGGACGGAGGGGGAGGGGCGCGCCGGGGCCTGGAGGTGGATGACTTGGTCGCAGCGTTGGGCGAGGGTAGCGTTGCGGGTAACGAGGACGAGGGTCCAAGGGTGCTGGTGGTCGAAGAGGAAGGCCTCGAGTTCGGCGACGATTTCGGGGTCGAGTCCTTCGAGGATTTCGTCGAGGAGGAGCAGGCGTGGGCGGCCGACGATGGCGCGGGCGAGGACGAGGCGGATGCGCTGGGTGGTGGAGAGGGGGTGTCCGCCGAACTTGAGTGGGGTTTCGAGGGCCTGGGGCAGTTGGAGGACGGTGGGGAGGAGGCCGACGCTTTGGAGGGCGCGGCGGACGTCATCGAGGGACAATTCAGCCCGGCCGAGGCGGATATTTTCGGTGATGGTGCCTTCAAAGATTTCGGCGCCCCGGACGAGGGCGACATCTTCTCGGAGGGCTTCGAGGTTCCAGTGCCGTGCGTCGAGGCCATCGAGGGCGACCATGCCTTGGAGGGGGTGGCGGAGGGCGAAGAGGAGGTCGAGGAGGGTGCTGGCGCCGCCGCCGGCGGGGCTGACGAGGGCGGCGCGGGCGCCGGCGGCGATGCGGAGGGAGAGGTTCTGGAACACCGGTCGGTTGGGGTCGTAGCCGAAGGTGACTTGTTGGAGTTCGACGCTCGCGGGCTGTTGGCGGGAGGCGGGGGTTTCGCCGCGCTCGGGTTCGACGGGGAGTTCGGCGAGGTGGCTGAGTTTATCGGTGGCAGCCATGGCGTCGTACCAGCTTTCGAGGTGTTTGCCGAATTTGGCGACGGAGGCGACGATGGCGCCGACGATGAGTTCGCTGGCGACGAGTTGTCCGAGGGTGAGTTCGCCGCGGAGGACGAGGACGCCGCCGAGGATGAGGAGGGCGGCGCTGGCGATGGCTTGGACGGCGAGGAGGCCGACGATTTGGCGGAGGAGGATGCGGAAGTGGTCGCGGCGGGCGTCGAGGTAGAGGAGGCTGAGGGCATTGGCGCGTTGGAGGGCGAGGGTGGAGGCGCCGTGTTTTTTGAAGAGGGAAGGGAGGAGGACGAGTTGTTCGAGCCAGCCGGCGACGGCGTGTTTGGCGTAGGATTCGTGGATGGAGGTGCGGACGGCGCCGCGGCCGAAGAGGAAGATGACGGTAGCGATGGCGAGGATGAGGACGAGGTCAAAGGCGAGGAGGTAGGGGTGATAGAAGCCGAGGACGACGAGGCCGACGAGGGCGGCCAGGACGACATTGATGCCTTCGAGGAGGAGGAGGGAACTGGCTTTTTGGACGGTGATGATTTCGAAGAACCGGTTGACGAGTTCGGGACCGATGGTTTGGTCGAGGGCGGAGGCGACGACGCGGGGCAGGCGGTAGGCAAGGTCCGCGGCGAGGCGGACGAAGAGGCGTCGTTGGATGATTTCGACGACGTAATGTTGGGCGGTGCGGAGGACGGCGAGGAAGAGGAGGAGGGTGAGGAGGGCGAGGGAGAGGATGGCGAGGGCTTGGAGGTAGATATTCTGGTGGCCACCGAAGGCGATGCCGTTGACGACGGCGTCGACGGCCAAGGGGGTGGCGAGGAGGAGGAGGCCGTTGACGAGCGAGAAGAGCAGGACGACCAGAACGTCACCTCGTTCGGGTTTGAGGAGTCCGAAGAAGCGTTGGTGGGGGGCGGGGGCGTGTCCCCCAGGCCCGTGGGTGGGATCGCTCAAGGTTGGCAAGTGTGATGGTGTGCAGTCAACGGGGCGGTTGGGTCCGACGTCCCCCGAGTTCGTCCCGGGGCGCCCGCAAAAGCGGCGGAAAGGTAGTCATGGGGAGTGGCTTGTCAACGGGAGGCGTGGGGTCCGGAGTTCCCGGGTTGCGTGGCGGGCGCGGGGTGGGTAGGTTGCGGGGCAGGCTGAGCCGGGGACGGTTGGGGGGGCGTCCGCGGCAGGTCCAGGAGTGTGAGTGAGTATGCCGTATTACGAGTATGAACTGAGCGAAGGGGAGTGCAAGGTCTGCGGTGGGCGGTTTACGCTGCGCCGGCCCTTGACGGCCCCGGAGTTGACGCAGTGTCCGGCGTGCAAGAAGCCGGTGCGGAAGGTCATTTCGACCTTCAACACGCCGAACCTGCTGAAGCCGGTGTCATTTTCCGACGCGAAGAAGGCAGGGTTCACGGTGTTGAAGCGGTTGGGCAAGGGGGAGTATGAGCGGCAGTAGGGGTGGCGGATTGGGGACAGGGGACGGGCGATTGGGGGCACCGGGTTAGGGGAAGAGGCCCCGGGTGCGTTTGGCTTCGTGGACGCGCTTGATGCCGAGGCTGAGGGCGGCCAGGCGCATGGAGAGGGTTTGACGGCGGCTGAGGGTGAGGGTTTGGGTGAAGGCGGTTTCGAGGATACGGAAGAGTTTGTCCATGACTTCGGTTTCGGTCCAGAAGAAGCTTTGCAGGTCCTGGACCCATTCGAAGTAGGAGACGACGACGCCGCCGGCGTTGCAGAGGATGTCAGGGATGAGGAAGAGGTCGGGGTTCTGATCGAGGATGCGGTCAGCTTCCGGGGTGGTGGGGCCGTTGGCGGCTTCGGCGAGGATGCGGCATTGGATGCGGGCGGCGTTGGCCTGGGTGATTTGGCGCTCGAGGGCGGCGGGGACGAGAATATCGCAGGGGGTGACGAGGAGTTGTTCGTTGGAGATGGGTTCGGATTCGAGGAAGTTGGCGACGCCGCGGGTGGCGGCGACATGTTGTTCGAGGGCGCGGAGGTCGAGGCCGTCGGGGTTGTAGACGCCGCCGGTGACGTCGCTGACGGCGACGACGCGGACGCCCGCTTTGGCGAGGGAGTGGGCGGTGATGGAGCCGACGTTGCCGAAGCCTTGGACGATGGCGGTGGCGCGTCGGGGTTCGAGGCCGAGGACGTCCATGGCGCGGTGGATGAGGTAGGCGACGCCGCGGCCGGTGGCTTCGCGGCGTCCGAGGGAGCCGCCGAGGCCGACGGGTTTACCGGTGACGATGCTGGGGACGCTATGGCCGGCGTGCATGGAGTAGGTATCCATCATCCAGGCCATGGTTTGTTCATTGGTGCCCATGTCTGGGGCCATGACATCGACCTGGGGGCCGATGAAGGGGATCATCTCCTGGGTATAACGGCGGGTGACGCGTTCGAGTTCGCGGGGGGACAGTTGGCGGGGGTCGCAGGTGACGCCCCCTTTGGCCCCGCCGTAGGGGAGGCCGGTGAGGGCGCATTTCCAGCTCATCCACATGGCGAGGGCGGCCACTTCGCCGAGGGCGACTTCGGGGTGGAAACGGAGGCCGCCTTTGGTGGGGCCGAGGGTGAGGTGATGCTGGACCCGGTAGCCGGAGAAGACGTGGACGGTGCCATCGTCCATGTGGACGGGGAGGGCGACGCAGATGGCTCGTTTGGGGTATTTGACCCGGTCGCGGTCCTTTTCCGGCATTTGGAGGTGATCCGCGACAGCATCGAACTGCTGGCACGCCATGCGGAAAGTGGGGTGGTCGTAGATTTCCACGGGGATTATCTTTGGACGCGGGCGCTGCCGCCCTCGATGAGTTTTTCGACTTCGGAACGGGAGGCCATGGAGGTATCGCCGGGGGTGGTCATGGCGAGGGCGCCGTGAGCGGCTCCGTAATCCACGGCGCGCTGAAGGTCATCGCTGGTGAGCAATCCATAGATGAAGCCCGAGGCGAAGCTGTCGCCGCCGCCGATGCGGTCGAGGATTTCGAGGTTGGGGTAGGGGCGGCTTTCGGCGAAGCGGCCGTTCATCCAGGCGAGGGCGCTCCAGTCGTTGCGGGTGGCGGAGTGGGCGGCGCGGAGGGTGGTGGCGACGGCGCGGAGGTTGGGGAAGGTTTGGACGGCGGTTTCGATCATGCGGCGGAAGGCTGCATGGTCGAGACGGAGGAGGTGGTCGTCGGCGCCCTCGACGGCGAGGCCGAGGCAGGCGGTGAAGTCCTCCTCGTTGCCGAGGAGGACATCGACATGGCGGGCGATGGCGCGGTTGACCTCCTGGGCCCGGGATGGGCCGCCGATACTTTGCCAGAGGCTGGGGCGATAATTGAGGTCGTAACTGACGAGGGTGCCGTGGAGGTGGGCCTTTTGGACGGCGTCGATGACGAGGGAGGCGGTGGATTCGCCGAGGGCGGCGAAGATGCCGCCGGTATGGAACCAGCGGACGCCGAGGTGGCCGAACAGGTGGTCCCAGTCGAAGTCGCCGGGTTTCAGTTGGCTGGCGGCGGAGTGGCCGCGGTCGGAGACGCCGACGGCGGGGCGGACCCCGAAGCCGCGTTCGGTGAAGTTGAGGCCGTTACGGACTTGGCGGCCGACGCCGTCGAAGGGGGCCCAGCGGATGAAGCGGGGGTCGACGCCGCCCTGGAGGACGAGGTCTTCCAGGAGGCGGCCGACGTCGTTGTTGGCGAACGCGGTGCAGATGGCGGTGCGGAGGCCGAAGCAGCGACGGAGGCCGCGGGCGACGTTGTATTCGCCGCCGCCCTCCCAGACCTGGAACTGGCGGGCGCAGCGGATGCGGGTGTCGCCGGGGTCGAGGCGAAGCATGACTTCGCCGAGGGCGACCAGGTCGAAGGCGCAGTGTTCGGCGGGTTTCCGGGGTAGTGGGGGGTGGGGAGGGGTGGGGGAGCTCACGGGGTCCGGCGACGGAGGGCGGCGAGGAGGGCGGCACCGAGGCTGAGGAGGGCGAGGGCGGAGGGTTCCGGGACGGCGACGACCCGGACGCCGAAGTTGGCTTCGGGTTTGAAGGTATTGCCGCCGAAGTGGGAGAGGGTCCAGGTGCCGTCGATGAGTTCCCAAAAGTCACGGAAGCTGGAGCCGATGGAGGGTGGGTGGTAGAGGAGGAGGCCTGCGCGGTCGTCTTCGGCGCCGGTCAGACCGGTGAATTCGATGGCGTAGGTGAAGGTGTTCGGGACGAGGACGCTGAGGCCGGAGAGCCATTTGGTGGAGTAGCCCTCGTTGAGCCGGAAGAGGCCGCTATCGAAGAGGACCGTTTTCGGGGCGGGATAGCGTCCGGGGCCGTCGTTGGCGTAGAACCTGACGCGGGCGAATTCGCTCAGGGTTTGGGTGAAATCACCAAAGTATTCGAAGATGAAGTCGGTGACGAGGCGTTCGGTGCCGGCGAGGGTGATCTCGTCGCCGTATTCGAGGTTGGAGAAATGGGCGAGGGGGACGCCGTTGGTATCGTTGAGGGGGGGGGCGCCTTTAGCGAGCCGGCGGGGGGGGGGGGGGGCGCCGGGGGCGGCGGCGAGGGTGAGGGTGAGGGCGGCGAGGGACCTCCGGTGTAAGGTGCGGTGCGGCAATAGTTTCATGGAGATGGTGCTAGAGTTCTGACCCTGAACCCGGCTGTCTGTAACAGAAAAGCGGCTGGGTGGGCAAGGATTCGTTGGGGAGCCGCCATGCGTGGGGGGCGCGGGGTGACGGAGGTGGGGTGGGGTGGCCGAGGGGAGGGGGGCGGGAGGTGATGGGGTGGTTCGGCGAGGGACCATTTGCCAATTGGCATGCCAAATGATAGAGGTGCGCGAAGCGCGGGGCCCGCCGGACGGGCTCCGCGTCGTGCTGGATCGTGCTCAAGCGCGGGTGGGGCTGGACCGATAAGGTCAGATGAGCGGGGGAGTCGCGGTTGGGCGTCGGAAGGCGTGCCTGTAAGAACGACTATGACATCTCGAATGGTATGCGGAGCGCGGGCCGGGCTCGCGGCGATGATGCTGGCGTGGGCGGTGGGGGTGCGAGCCCAGGCGCCGGCGTCGGGGGTCGGGGAGGGGTCGCCGTTGGGGGTGGGGGTTCGGGGTGGGGAGGGTGGGTGCGTGCAGGTGCGGTTGGAACCGCACGAGGCGGAGCAGGGGTTGGTGTTGGTGGACGGGGTGGTGGTGACGACGCTGAAGCGGTTGCAGGAGATGGGGGGCGCGATGGTGACGAACTGTGTCTCCCTGCGGTGGGCGGAGGGCGGGGGAGGGGTGGCGGTGGGGGGAACGTGCCGTTCGGTCTGTTTGGGGGGGGCAGGGTTGGAGGGGTGGCAGGCTCAGATTCCGGAGGGGGCGTCCTTGTTGGCGAAGGTTGATTTCGGGCGCGGGCTGGTGGACGTGGTGGCGGATGCGGGGAATGGGGCGCCGGTGACGATGGTATTTGTCGACGGGGCGGTAGTGGGATTGGGGCCGGGGAGTGGTGGGCGGGTGGATGTATTTCGGGATCGCACGTATGTCTTTTCGGCGCGTGGTCGGGTGACGGGTCGGGATGGGGGTGGGGCGGAGGTGACGTTGCACGAGCACACGATGCCGTTGACGGGGGGGCCTTGGGTGGAGAGGCGGGGCGAGGGTGGAGAGGTGGTGCGGGAACGGATGAGTCCGACGGCGTCGGTGATGGTGGCTGGGGAGGTGGGGGGGGCGGTGACGGTCCGGATGGGGGAACAGGTGGTGACGTTGGCGGGTGGGGAGCGAGGGAGTCTGGCGTTGCCGAATGGGGCGGAGGTATCGTTCCAGCAGGATCCGAGGACGCGGACGCTGGTGTGGCAGGTGGGGAAGGGGGATTTCAGGATTTCGGTGGAGGGAATTCCGGGGTGGGAGGCCGTGGGGTTGACAGGGTTATCGGGGGCGATGGCGTGGAGTGTGGACACGGGGAGTGTGGCATTGGGGATCGATGTGGCGAACCGTTCGGCGGTGGATCCTGGGAACACCATGCTGGTGGGGCTGCCTGGCCAGGTGACGGCGCGGGTGGCGCCTGGGGCGACCTTCCAGTATATGGGGGGAGCGAACCCGGGGGATTTTCAGACGGCGGCGTTGGGGGGGTCGGTGGTGTTGATGAACTTGACCACGGGGCAGGTGGCGGATTTGGAGGCGGGGAGCATGGCGTTCCGCGGGGGGCGTCCGCTGGTGCCGGGCGGGGGAATTCGGGCGAACGATCCGGTGACGATTCGGTGGGGGGCGAATGCGGCGGTGGAACTTTCGGGGATGTTGGAGCCTTTGTCGGTAGCGCCCGGGGGGACGAAGGAGGTGCGGGCGCCCGGGGGCAATGTGTTACGGGTTTCGAACGAGCCTGGGGTGGGGCTGGTGTTGCAGTCGGTGAGCGGGGATTTCACGTTTATGGTGGCTGGGACGCGGTCGGGGACGATCACGTTGCCGCAGGGGGGCATGATGGCGTTGGGGTTTGACGGGTCAGCGGGGGTTATGACGGCGGCGACGACCCGTGGGCGGGCGGTGGTGACGACGCCGGACGGGTTATCGAGGGATTTGCCGGTGGGGATGATGATGACGGTGGTCAATGGGCGGATGACGACGGGTTCGGCGCGGCGGGAGGAGGACCTGGTGTATTTTCAGTCGCTGCGGCGTTCGCGGGCGGGGGCGGTGAACGACACGGAGTTGGGTCTGGAGCAAGGGGCGGAATTGGCGGAGGGGGCTGGGGCTGGGGGTGGTGGGGCAGGGTTTCGAACGACGCTGACCGGTGGGGGAACGGAGAACCTGCTGGATCTTTCGCGGATCTCCCAACCGCCGGCGAGCACGACGGGACGGGAATAAGGGATGGAACCATGGGCGATGCAGGCTAGTGGGCGGGGCACTCCGGGGCGGGGAGGTGGCCGTGGGCGCCCTGGCGCCAGCGGGTCTTGGCGGGTGGCGCGGTGGATGGGGCTGCTGGCCGGGTTCGTGGGCGGGCCGGAGGCCTCGGCGCAGTATGTGCAGCAATCGGGGGCGGCGGATCGATTCCTGAGCCGGACCGCGCCGTATTTGCCGATGGGGAGTGGGGAGCCGGCGGATTACAACATCAAGTGGCGCCGGGTGACGGCGCGGTTGCGCGGGTCGTTGCAGGTGGAGTATGCGGACAACCTGACGTTGACGGAGGAGGATGCGCGTGGGGATGTGTTTTTGGGGCCGAGCCTTGGGGCGGGGATATTCTGGCCGGTGAGCCAGCACAACCTGCTGCAGTTCGATCTGGATGTGGGGTATCGTCATTATTTCGAGTATGACGATTTGAGCACGTTCTACGTGTCGCCGGCCTCGCATTTGGAGTATCGGGTGATGGCGGGGGACGTGCGCATCAACCTGCACGATGATTTTTCGATCCAGGTGGATCCGGTCTCGCGGCCGGAGATCAGCGGGGTGCCGGGGCAGGATCCGGTGGTATTTCGGAGGTTTTTGAACACGGCGGGGCTTTCGGCGAGTTGGCAGCCGGCGGAACATTGGACGGTGGTGGCAGGGTATGACTACACCATCGACTGTTCGCTCTCGGACGACTACGCGAGCATCGATCGGGACACGCACCTGGTGAGTGGGGCGGTGTATCGGGTGGTGCCGCCGCAGTGGACGTTCGGGGTGCGGGCCTCGGCGTCGTGGACCGACTACTGGGAGTCCATCCAGAACGACGGGTCCGGGTTATCGTTTGGGCCGCTGGTGGCGTTGCAGGCGTCGCCGCATCTGCTGCTGGATGCCGGGGTCAGTTGGACGCAGTCGAACTTTCGGGACACGGGGACGATCCAGGATCAATCGGATTTTGACGGGCTGACGTTTTACGGGGGAGTGACGCATCAGTTTAATCGGCGGATGGATCACAACTTGCGGGTGAGTCGGACGGTGGGGTTGGGTTTGGGGAGCAACTACACGGACATGGTTGCGGTGCAGTATGGGTTGCGGGTGGAGCCGCGACGGGGCCTTTCGGTGAACGGGGTTTTCGGTTATGATCATTCGCAGGTTTCGGGGGTGGGGGGAGAGTCGGCGGATCGGTATTTGGCGTATGTGGGAACGGGCTTGGATCTTTCGCGTCACTGGCGGGTGGGGCTGGGTTACAGTTTTGCCTGGAAGAACTCGGATCAGGCGGGGCGCGATTATGTGCAGAACCGGGTGACGGCAGAGTTCACCTATCTTTTTTGATGTTCATGCGAACGATTGGCTTTATTGGGATCGTGGTGTGCGCGGGTTGGCTGGGCGTGGCGGTGGGGGCGGCGGAGGGGGAGCCTCCGGCGGGGGCGGCGGTGGGGGCGGGGCCGAGCTCGGACCAGCAGATCTTGAATCCGCTGGACAAGCTGGCCTACCGCGTGTTGGAGGATCCGGTGAAGGGGGTGCCGGAATTGGTGTCGGTGACGGCGTTGTACGAGATGCATTTTCCGGTGAGCCGCGGGTCGGCGGAGATGATCTCGATTGGGGTGCGAGGGAAGACCTTGGCGCAGGTGCGCCAGGAGTTGAAGGGGGTCTTGGACGAGGAGTATTACCGCAACGCGACGGTGGAGTTGAAGTTGCTGGACCGGTCGCAGAAGGGGGGGCAGATCCTGTTGTTTGGGCAGGTGCGGGCGTTCTCGATTCCGCTGGCGCCGGGGGAGCAGATGACGCTGCTGGCGGGGGTATTGCAGGCCCAGCCGACCGAGTGGGCGAATCTGAAGAAGGTGGAGTTGCAGCGGATCGATCCCGTGACGCAGAAGCCGGTGGTCCAGGTGATCGACGTCGAGGCGATCAAGAATGGGGATCGGAAGAATGACGTCTTGCTCCAGGACGGGGATCGGATCAAAGTGCCGGAGGTCAAGTTCAAGATATTCTGAACCGTCGATGTCGAGCCAGGATTACAGTCCGCCGCCCGCGCTGAACCAGGGGACGTCCCTGGTCGATCGGATCAATGTGGCGTTGCACGTGCAGCGGTATTTGAAGCTGCTGGGGCGGCGGTGGTTGGTGTTATTTCTTTGTGTTTTGGGAGGGGTGGGGTGGAGCACGTATCGGGCGATGAAGACCCCGGATGTTTTCCGGGCCTTTTCGGTGTTGGGGTTCAAGACGAAGGTGCAGACGGAGTCGACGACGCGGGTGTCGGTGGTGGAGGTGTTGGACAAGTATTACGAGACCCAGTTGCAGTTGATGATGAGCACGAAGGTGCTGTCGCGGGTGGAGCGAGCGCTGAAGGAGGGGCGGGCGCCTTCGATCAGCCAGGGCCGGCTGACCGCCCCGCCCCGGGCGGCGTTGGGTCAGGGATCGACGTTCCAGTTGGTGGCGGAGAGCACGGACCTGGAGTATGCGAAGCGTTTTGCGAAGAGCTGGGCGAGCGAGTTCATGAATTACAAGCGGGAGGAGCGGAGCAACGCGCTGGGGGAGAGCGCGGCGGCGACCCAGGAGGAGAAGGTCCGTTACGACCGCAAGTGGCGGGAGGCGCGGGCGGCGACGCAGGCGTTCTTGAATGAGCACAACATCAGCAGTGCGAAGGAGACGGGGGACACGGCGCAGCAGCGGCTGGACAAGGCGCTGGACGAATTCAACGGGATTCAGCTGTTGCGTCAGCGGTTGGAGCAGCAGCAACCGGAGGACATTGCCAAAGGGGCGGTGACGGAGGGGCGGGGGAGCGGGGGCGGTCGGGGGGAGGGAGGGGCGGAGGGCGCGGGGGTGCGGGCGGTGGGGGACGCGGCGACGCTCTACGCTTCGGAGTCGCAGCAGTATCGGGATTTGACCTATCGCCTGTTCAGCAAGGAGTCGGAGTATCAGCGGTTGTTGGCGGATCTGCGGGAGCGGCATCCGTTCATGGTGGGGTTGAAGCGGGAGATTGACCAGTTGAAGGCCGATTTGCAGTTTCAGTTGAAGCTGATCGCGGACAAGCAGGATGTGACGATCAAGAAGCTGCGGATCGAGGAGGAGAGTTACCGGCCGATCATCGAGGAGTTGCGGAAGCGGGTGCGGGAGTCGAGCGAGATTCAGTTTCGCTACCGGCAGTTGGTGGAGGAGGAGACGAGCTACAAGACGCAGTTGGATCGGTTGAACCAGGCGTTGCTCTCGCTGGACACGGTGCAGAACGATCCCGGGCAATTCGAGATTTACGAGGAGTGCATCTGGTCGGACCGGCCGGTGGCTCCGCGCCGTTCGAAGATGATCCTGACGGGGTTGGTGGCGGGGATGGGTTTAGGGCTGGCGCTGATCTACCTGTTGCATCGGTTGGATGACCGTTTGGAGTTGGCGCAGGACATCGAGGAGGAGTTGCAGGAGCCGGTCCTGGGCCAGATCCCGCTCGTGGACAAGGAGTCGGTGCAGGACGGCCGTCTGCTCCTGACGCGGATGGGGCAGCACAACATGTTTGCGGAATCGATTCGCGGGGTGCGGTCGGCGGTGTTGTTGGGCACGCAGGAGGGGGCGAAGCAGGTGATGCTGGTGTCGAGCGCCGTGCCGGGCGACGGGAAGACGACCTTCACGATTAACTTCGCGGCGACGCTGGCGATTGCGGGGAACCGGGTGGTGTTGATCGACGCGGATTTGCGGCGGGGGAACATTCACAATTATTTCGGGCAGCCGCGGGGGCCGGGTTTGAGCGAGATCCTGGCGGGGCAGGTGGATTGGCGGCAGACCCTGTTGTCGACGGACGCGGAGAGTTTGCATTTGATTGCCTCGGGGGAATTGCCGGGCAACCCGGGCGAGTTGTTGGTGGGGAATCAGACGCGGAAGCTGGTGGAGGAACTGCGGCAGGAGTTCGATTATGTGGTCTTCGACTGTCCGCCGCTGACCGCGATTGACGACACGTTTTCGCTGGTGGGGTTATCGGACGGGTTGTTGTTCGTGGTGCGGGCGGGGCAGACCTCGATGCGTTTTGCCAAGACGGCCTTGGCGGCGGTGCACCAGCGCGGGGCGCGGATTTTGGGGATCGTGTTGAACGGGATCACGGCGGACAACCCGTATTACTATTACAACTACTATTACCACGCCTACTATAACAAGGGGCAGGCGGCCGGGGGGGAGCGGAAGTCGGAGCGGCGGAGTCGGTCGCCGAAACCCGTTTCCATCGCGGCGGAAGCCAAGGCGTTGGCGGGCGAGGTGGTGTCGTCGCGGACGATTGCGCAGGAGACAGAGGCGAAGGCGGAGAGTTTCAAGGCGCGGCGGGCGTTGAACAAGGGAGGGGAGGGTTGATTTCTGATTTCTGATTTCTGATTTCGGATTAGATCACCGATCACTGATCACTGACCACTGATCACTGACCACTGATTACTGACCACTGATTACTGACCACTGATTACTGATTGCTGATTTGGGATTTGGGGTTTGGATGCGACTGGGATGAGTGTAGCCGGAGGCAGGTGGCGGCACGGGCCGTGGCTGGCGGGGGTGTTGGCGGCGCCGTTGTTACATGGCCTGGTCAATCCGGAGTGGCAGGCGGTGGTCAGCGGGCTGTTGGGGTTGAGCCTGCTGCTGTTGGCGTTCGAGGCGGGGGGGGGAGAGCGGAGGGGGGTGCCGGGGTGGTGTCTGTGGGTGGCCGGGGTGGTGGTGTGTTTGCCGGCGGTGCCGTTGCCGCCGGGGGTGGTGGAGGTCATGAGTCCGGAGCGAGGGGCGTTGGCGCGGGCGTTTCCGTCGGGGCCGCCGGAGGGTTGGTTGCCGTTGGTGGTGTCATGGTCGGATTGGGTGCAGCGGGCTTGGGAGGTAGGGATCATGGTGGGGGGGTTTCTATTGGCGCGGGTGGCGGGGCAGACGGGGTGGGGGTGGCGTGGGGTGGCGG